>CAVHAH010000012.1:0-5734 GCA_963633785.1 bacterium | reverse complement strand
CCCCCACACAGGCTCGCTTAATCGGACGCATGCCCATCGGCGGTTTGGGCGCAAACGATTATCCCGCAGCACTGCGCTTTTCGGGCAACGGCAATATGCTGGCGGCAAGCGTTCGTGGAGAAAATCTGATTGTGCTGTATGCCGTGAATGCCAACGGAATGCTTTCACAATTAAGCGTTACACCCTGCCGGGGACTTTGGCCGCGCGATGTATGCTTCACGCCGGACGGCAAATATCTCGTGTGCGCCAATCAGAAGAGCAATTCGCTTTGCGTTTTCGAAGTGCTCGACGGGCGGCTTCGCTATAAGAGTCAGGCGGAATTCGAAGCGCCGTCGTGTGTTGTATTTCGGGAGGAGTGATTGCGTATGCGCTGCAGCTGTCAGGTTTGCGGAACTTATATGGTGCATTCGGAGGGATTGGAGCTCGGCTGCGTATGCCCCGATTGCCGATATCGGTGCAAGGCGTGCTTGGGTACGAACAGCGTTATCAGCCGTGAAGCGCTCAGACATCTGAAGGATGATCCTGCGGCACTGGCCGCCATTTTCACCGAACCCGAGGAAGTTCCCGAAAGATTTTCGCCGGATGAATACGGTCGTGAATGATGCTTTTACCCGAATTTAAGGCGAAATTCAGATGCACCCCTTGAATTTTTTGCGGATTTATGATAATATGTACGTTGTATATTGGTGCATTTCTGTGGACCAATGCTTTTTCTACGATTGTAAGGAGGAAATGGATATGAAAATCCCGGACATTTTGAAGGATCGCATGGCGTTCTCTTTTGAAGTTTTCCCGCCGAAGACGGATGTAGGTATGGAAAAGCTCTGTGCTGAGGGTGGCGTTCTGGATCACCTGTATGAGCTGAATCCCGACTACATCTCCTGCACCTACGGCGCAGGCGGAACGAATGTCGGCAAGAACCTCGAGGTTCTCGACAAGATCAAGAAGGACGGCAAGGCGATCCCGGTGACCCACTTCACCTGCGTGGCCAATACCAAGGAAGGTATGAAGGATCAGCTGCAGAAGTATCTGGATCACGGCATCAACCACATGCTCGCACTGCGCGGCGACATCCCCTTCGGATGGACCGGCACGAACGGCGATCTGCACTATGCCACCGAGCTGGTGAAGTTCGTTCGCAAGGAGTTCGGTGATCAGTTCACCATCGCAGTTGCAGGCTCTCCGGAAGGCCATATCGCATGCCGCAGCATCGAAGCGGACATCTCCTTCCTGAAGCAGAAGCAGGATGAAGGCGCTGATTACATCATGACTCAGCTGTGCTGGGATATGGATCAGTTCCGCTGGTGGTTGGATGCAATCCGTGCAGCAGGCATTTGGATGCCCGTTGATGTCGGCATCATGCCCGTTCTGGATGCAGCTGCCACGATCAACATGGCACTCTCCCGCAACGGCTGCGTAATGCCCCGCGCTCTGTGCGAAATCATCTCCAAGCACTGGATCTTCCCGAATCCCTTCGCGCCCAACGAGAGCGAAGAGTCCATCGCGAAGAAGAAGGCTGAATTTAAGGAAGCCGGCATGGCATACACCATCCGCATGATCGACGAATATCGCGCTTGCGGCATCGACGGTATCCATCTGTACGCACTGAATAAGTACGAAGATGTTACCCGCTTGGTGAAGGAATCCGGCATCATGGATTACATCGGCTAATTAATCAAACAGACACGTTTTCACGCGGGTGGAATCGGGGGATTGCACTCGCGTGAACAACGCTGTTTTTCGGAAAGGAATCCGGTATGGCACATATTATTGCGGTTGCAGGCAAGGGCGGTGTTGGAAAAACCACGATTTGCGGCTTGATGATTGACAACATGGTGCAATCGGGAAAAGGTCCGCTGTTGGTGGTGGATGCGGATGCGAATTCCAACCTCAACGAAGTGCTGGGTGTGGAAGTCGAAACCACATTGGGCGACATTCGCGAGGAGATGGCGCGTGCGGAGCTCCTGCCCGTCAGTCCGATTCCGTCGGGCATGACCAAACAGGAATACGCAGAGTATAAATTCAGCTCGGCTCTGATTGAAGAAGACGACTTCGATATGCTCGTGATGGGCAGAACGCAGGGCAAGGGCTGCTATTGCTATGTCAACGGAGTTCTCAAGGCGCAGATTGACAAGTACGTGAACAACTACCGCTACATGGTCATCGATAACGAAGCCGGCTTGGAGCATATCAGCAGAGGCACATTGCCGCATGTGGATACGCTGCTTCTTGTGAGCGATTGCTCCCGCAGAGGCATTCAGGCGGTTGCGAGGATTGCGGAAATGGTGGGCGACCTTCAGTTGAATCCCACAACCATGTCGCTGATTGTGAACCGTGCGCCGAACGGTCAACTCAATGACGGCGTTCGCGAAGAAATCGAGAAACATCATCTGAATCTTCTCGGCGTTCTTCCGCAGGACGAATCCGTTTACGAAGCGGATTGTGAGGGGAAACCGAGTGCACACGTATCGGAAGACTCTCCTGTAAAGGTCGCACTGCGTGCGATCATGAAAAAAATCGATCTTTAATAGCTAGGGGGATACGATTATGGCTTTCACTCCGAAAAAGCAGGCTTTCAATGCTTCGATCAATGCTGTTACCCTCGGCACGGGCGACAAGAGCATCGTGATCGGCGGCGAGAACGTCCTGCCGTTCTACACCTTTGACGCACCCATGGCGAACAAGCCGAGAATTGCGGTTGAAATCAAGGATACCGCACTCGAAGGCGAAACCGCACCGGGTATGCTGGAGTTCTACAAGGGCTGCGAAACCGTGGCAGACATGGCAAAGCGCGCAGAAACCATGGAAGGCGCTTCCGCAATCTGCCTGCATTTCGAGTCTGCGGACCCGAACGGCGCAAACAAGTCCGTTGAAGATTGCGTTGCGATTGCAAAGGCCGTTGCCGATGCAGTTGAAATGCCGATCATCGTGATGGGCTGCAAGAACATCGAGAAGGATGCTCAGCTGTTCAACGCCGTTTCCGATGCACTTCAGGGCAAGAACATTCTGGTTCTGTCTGCTCGTGAAGAAAACTACAAGAACGTCGGCGCATCCGCCGGTCTTGCTTACAATCAGAAGGTGGGCGCAGAGTCTGCGGTTGACATCAACCTGGCAAAGCAGCTCAACGTTCTGGTTACCCAACTGGGCGTACCTGCCGGAAGCATCTGCATGAACCTCGGTTCCTCTGCAGCGGGCTACGGCTTTGAATACCTTTCCTCCACACTCGATCGCGTAAAGGCCGCGGCACTCGCTCAGAACGACGGAATGCTGCAGATGCCCATCGTGACGCCTGTGTCTACCGAAACTTGGTCCACCAAGGAAGCGGTTCTTCCCGAAGCGGAAGCTCCGGAATGGGGACCGGCGGAAGAGCGCGGCATCGAAATGGAAATCTGCACCGCTTCTGCTTGCCTGGTCGGCGGTTCGGATGTTGTTATCATGAAGCATCCTGCTTCCATCGCTACGATCTCGAAGTTCATCGACAGCTTGATGTAAGCACGGAAGGAGGAAAATCATCATGGCACTGAAAGGTTTGGATATCTTTAAGCTGACTCCGAAAAAGAATTGTAAAGAGTGCGGCAGCCCCACGTGTATGGCATTCTCGATGAAGGTTGCGCAGGGCGCAGTACCGATTGAGAAGTGCCCCTATATGTCTCAGGAAGCTCTGGCAACCCTGTCCGAAGCCACTGCTCCTCTGATGAAGACCATCGAAGTGGGCGCAGGCAACAATGCGCACAAGCTCGGCGGCGAAACCGTTCTTTTCCGTCATGAAAAGACGCTGGTCAGCAAGAACCTGTTTGCGGCTTATCTGTCCTCTTCCGATACGGATGTGGATGCGAAGATTGCCGAAATCAAGAAGGTTGATTACGAGCGCATCGGCGAGCGTGAATATGCGGAATTCCTGTTCCTGGATTACGCAGGCAACGGCGCAGATGCTTATGTTGAGCTCGTGAAGAAGGCGAACGAAGCGGATCGCGCACTGGTTCTGAATTGTGCGGACGCGGAAGTTGCCAAGGCCGCTTTGGCGGTTTGCAAAGACGGCAAGCCGATTCTCAACGGCGCAAACAAGGACAATCTCGATGCGATGAATGCGGTTGCAACCGAAGCCGGCGTTGTGCTGGGCATCGGCGGCGCAGACATCTCTGAGATTTACGATTCCGTGAAGGCATTGGAAGCCAAGGGCAACAAGAAGCTGGTTATCGATGTAACCGGTGCCAATGCGAAGGAAACCTATGCGAATGCCGTGCTCGTGCGCCGCACGAACCTCAAGGACGGCGACCGTGTATTCGGCTATCCTTCCATCGTGAATATCGCCAAGATTGCCGGCGGCTGCGCACATATGGAAACCGCACTGGCTGCGGCATTCACGCTCAAGTACGGCTCCATCCTGGTTATGGACAAGTTCGGCTATGCGGAAGCGCTTGCGCTTTGCGGTCTGCGCCAGAATGTCTACACCGACCCGCAGAAGCCGATGAAGGTTGCACCGGGCATCTATCCGCTCAATGGCGCAGATGAGAATTCTCCGTGCTCCCTGACCGTTGACTTCGCACTGACCTACTTCCTGGTCTCCGGCGAATACGAGCGCTCGAAGTGCCCGGTCAACCTGCTGATTTCCGATGCGAGCGGCATGTCCGTTCTGACTGCATGGGCGGCGGGCAAGTTCTCCGCAGGCACCATCAAGAAGTTCATGGACGAGTTCGACATCGCCAACAAGGTCAAGTCCCGCACCCTGATTATCCCCGGCAAGGTCGCCGTAATGAAGGGCGAAATCGAAGCGAAGCTGCCTGAGTGGAACGTTGTTGTCGGTCCTATGGAAGCAGTTCAGCTGCCGAAGTATATGAAGGACAAGGAATACGAAGCCGCCGCAGCCGCAGCAGCAGCCGCGAACGCCGCAAAGGCCGCAACCGCAGCAACCGTTGCAGAGCAGCCCGAGCTTACCTTCGATGAGATTCTCGCAACCAAGGTTCCGAAGATCGAAGTTGTGGATATGGGCGTGAACTACAAGGGACACAATCCCGAATCGCAGACCTTTGTTACCATCGGCGAGCGCATTCACTGCATTTCTCCCGTTATCCGCAGAGCTATGGACGAGCGCGATCCCGCCCCGATCCTCAAGCGTGCCGCAGAGCAGATTGCCGCAGGCGCAACCTACCTGGATGTGAATATCGGACCTGCCGAATCCGACGGTCCGGAGCGCATGATGTGGGCTGTTAAGCTGCTGCAGGAGAACTTCAACAATGTGCCGCTGGCGCTGGATACCGCAAACAAGAAGGCTATCGAAGCCGGTATCAAGGTATACAACCGTGCAAACGGCAAGCCGATTGTCAACTCCGCAGACGCAGGCTCCCGTATTTCCAATATCGATTTGGCGGCGGCGAACGATGCTATCGTTATCGCACTGTGCTCCGCAGACGGTATTGCGAAGGACAACGAAGAGCGCATGAAGCATTGCCACGATATGCTCGAGCGTGGTCTGAGCCTCGGCATGACCAGCGACGACTTGTGGTTTGACCCGCTGTTCCTGGTTGTTAAGGGCATGCAGGACAAGCAGATGGACGTTCTGAACGCTATCCGCATGTTCGCCGACGAAGGACTCAAGTCCACCGGCGGTCTGTCCAACAACTCCAACGGCGCACCGAAGAATGTTCGCCCGATCATGGACTCCGCTCTGGTCGCAATGGCCATGATGCAGGGCCTGACCAGCGCAATCGTCAACCCCTGCGACCTGCGCCTGATG
>CAVHAH010000011.1:21608-22293 GCA_963633785.1 bacterium | reverse complement strand
CTTCTGAGCATCTTTCTGGGAACGGTGGTCGTGATGGTTATCATGCGCCTGATTTGATAAAATAATGACCGCAGAATAAAGAATCGAAAAAATCATATGGTAGAATCGTATCTTTTTGTCCGTCCACGGAGAAGAAAATGTCTCTGTGAGACGGACATTTTCGGCTCGAAATCCGAGAAATTGCCTGAATTTGTGCGCAATAACAAAACGAATGTCCGTATGTGGCGAACATAATAACGGAACGAAATCTTAATCCTGCAAATTGAACGTGAAAAATGCATAGAAACGCCTGAATTTGAATAATCAAAAAATTAACTTGCAATATCGGCGATGAGGGCGTATAATTCCCCTATAAAAATTCAGGGAGGAACAAGGAAATGAAGAAACTGATTGCGCTTCTTATTGTATTGGCATTGTCTGCGATTCCGTGTGCGGCATTTGCGGAGACGATTAAAATCGGCGTGTTTGAGCCGGCGAGCGGCATGAACGGCGCAGGCGGCAAACAGGAAATTATCGGTATTGAATATGCAAACAGTCTCGTTCCCACGGTTGAAATCGGCGGCGTGACCTATGATATCGAGCTGGAAATCGTTGATAACCAGTCGGATGACAACAAGGCGATTTCCGCGGCACAGTCTCTGGTAAGCGCAGGCGTTTCCGTGGTTCTCGGTTCTTACGGCTCCAG
>CAVHAH010000011.1:9313-21598 GCA_963633785.1 bacterium | reverse complement strand
CGATGGCGGCGGGCGATACCTTTGCGGAAGCTCAGATTCCGGCCATCGGCTGCTCCTGCACGAACCCGGGCGTTACTTCCCTTTGCGATTACTACTGGCGCGTGTGCTTCCTCGAGCCGTTCCAGGGCAAGGTCATGGCGAAATTCGCTATGGATGAATACGGCGCGAAAACCGCTTATGTTCTGACCCAGTTGGGCGATGACTATTCCACCGGCTTGGGCACCTACTTCGCCAAGGCTTTTGAGGAAATGGGCGGCACCGTTATCAGCGGCGAATTCACTGCCGGCAACAGCGATTTCAGCGCATATTTCACCACGGCCACCTCTTCCAATGTAGACGTTATGTTCTGCCCCTCCAGCATTGAAACCGCTGCGCTGCTGATTGACCAGGCATCCGCTGCGAATATTTCCTATCCGCTGCTTGCGGGCGACACTTGGGAATCTTCCGTTATTCTCGCATCCGCAAAGGGCACGAACGTGGAGATTTGCGTTTCTACCTTCTTCGATGAGAAGGACGAATCCTCCGCAATCGCTTCCGAATTCGTTTCCGGATTCAAGGCTTGGATGAATGCGAATCCCGACAAGCTGACGGACAACGGCGGCAACGACATCGTTGCGGCGGTTTCCGCACTGGGCTACGATGCTTACATGGTAGCGGTTGAAGCAATCAAGGCTGCGGATTCTGCGGTTGGTGCAGACATTGCCGCCGCTCTGCCGAGCGTGAGCTACGATGGCGTGACCGGCGCAATCACCTTCGACGAGACCGGCGACGCCGTGAAGGATATGGCATATATCAAGAGCGTCAACAATGAAACCGGAGAGTTTGAATTCGTAAAGACCCAGAACGTTGCAGATCTTGAAGGCTAATTGGAAATCAGCTTTGTAAAGTGATGCGATTCATGCCGAATCTGCTGCGATGCGGATTCGGCATGTCATGTTAATACGACGGAGGCTATTCTATGTTCAATCAAATTCTGCCCACCCTGCTTTCGGGAATTTCCGTTGGCGGACAGTATGCTTTGATTGCCATCGGATACACGATGGTCTACGGCATTCTGCGCCTGATCAACTTCGCACATGGCGATATTTTTACCGCTGCAGGCTTTTTCATGGTGTATATCGCCGCAACGCTTCCGTGGTATGTTTCGCTTCCGATTGCGGTGCTGCTGACCGTGCTTTTGGGATTCACGGTGGAGCGCATAGCGTATAAGCCCCTGCGCACCGCACCGCGTATGTCCGTTATGATTTCCGCCATCGGCGTGAGCTATCTGCTGCAAAACCTGATGTATTACATCACGGGCGGTCTGGCGAAGCAGTATCCCGAAATTCCGCTGATTTCCAACGTTGTGCAAATCGGTTCGGGCGAGAATGCGGCGACCACGAAAATGGTCACGCTGGTCACGCCTGTGCTGGTGCTGGTGCTGGTTGTGGCGCTGGTGATGATTATTCGCAAAACGAAAATCGGCATGGCGATGCGCGCGGTTTCCAGAGATTTTGAAACGGCGAAGCTGATGGGCATAAAAATCAACTCCGTTATCTCATTCACTTTTATTATCGGTTCCTTCCTTGCGGCCATCGGCAGCGTTCTGTATTTCACAAATTATAATTCCGTTACACCCACGGCCGGCGCGATGCCGGGTCTGAAAGCGTTTGTTGCGGCGGTATTCGGCGGAATCGGTTCGATACCGGGTGCGGCCATCGGCGCATTCGTTATCGGCATTTGCGAGAATGTTATCAAGGCGCTGGGCTACACCACCTTCTCGGACGCATTCACATTCGCACTGCTGATTCTGATATTGCTGTTTAAGCCTACGGGATTGTTCGGCGAAAAAACTTCGGAAAAGGTGTAAGGGTGAAATGCTATGAAGAAATCAACGAAAAATATCATAAATCTGATACTGATATTCGTTCTGTTTCTGACGGTATGGCTGTTGGAAAAAACGTGCGGAAAAACCTCCATGCTGATGACCGTTCTGAAAAAAGGCGCAATCTATGCCCTTTTGGCGGTCTCCATGAATCTGCTCAACGGCTTCACCGGTCTGTTTTCGCTCGGTCAGGCGGGATTCATGCTGGTGGGCGCATACACCTATGCGATATTGACGATTCCCATGTCCATCCGCACGGCGGTCTATCAGTATTACGACGGCGGCATTGTTTCGTTCACCGTGCCCGTGATTGTGGGCATTTTGGCGGCAGGCGCACTTGCGGCGCTCTTGGCGGCGCTCATCGGTATGCCGGTACTGCGCCTGAAGAGCGACTATTTGGCGATTGCCACGCTGGGCTTTGCGGAAATTATCCGCGCCATTATTCAGTGGGACGTGTTGGGCCCGATTACCAACGGTTCGAATCAGCTGAAAAAGTATCCGACATTCAATTCGGCACTGGAACCGTTCCTTGCGGCGCTGATTTGCATCGGCATCATCGTTTTGCTGATCAATTCAACCTACGGGCGTGCATTCAAGGCGATTCGAGACGATGAAATTGCGGCGGAGGCGATGGGCATCAACCTGTTCCACCACAAGCAAATGGCATTTGTGATTTCCTCGTTCTTTGCGGGCGTCGGCGGCGCACTGCTGGCGATGTATCAAACCTCGGTAAAGGCGGGCGCATTCACTTCCAACATGACCTATGAAATTCTGCTGATTGTGGTTATCGGCGGTATGGGGTCGATAACGGGAAGCGTTTTGGCGAGTTTCCTGTATATTGCGTGCAGCGAATGGTGGCTGCGATTCCTTGACAGCGAGATGGTTCTCTTCAACGGAACGTTCCAAGTGCCTCTGCTGCGCACGGGCTTCCGCATGGTCGTGTTCTCGATTGCCATTATGGTGGTTGTGCTGTTCTTCAGAAAGGGCATCATGGGCGAACGGGAGCTGTGGGATTTGTTCAAGCCGAGGAAAAAGAAAGCTGTCGGAGGTGTTGAAAAATGAGCTGCAATGTATTGCATATCGAAAATGTAACGATGCAGTTCGGCGGCGTTGTGGCGGTCAACAACCTGTCGATGGATGTGAATGAGGGCGAAATCGTTGCCCTGATCGGCCCGAACGGCGCCGGTAAAACAACGGCATTCAACTGCATCACGGGCGTGTATCAGCCGACAAACGGCAAAATCGAGTTTTACGGAGAACCGATTGCCGTGAATCATCCGTCGGGCAAGATGGCGCATGCGTATGCGGGCGAAAACGCAGACAAATACAAGCATGAACATCTGGTGCTCACGCCGGACAGAATCACCCAAAAGGGAATTGCAAGAACGTTTCAGAATATTCGCCTGTTCAAATCGCAAACGGTATTCAACAATGTTCTGATTGCCATGCATATGCGCCGCAAGAGCAATGTATTCACCGCTACCTTCCGCCTCAATATGCGTGAAGAGCGTGCGATGCAGCAGGAGGCGATGGAACTTCTGAAAATCGTCGGGCTGGACGGTGCGGCAGACGAGTTGGCGACCTCGCTGCCCTATGGTCAGCAAAGACGGTTGGAGATTGCCAGAGCGCTGGCGACACACCCGAAGCTCTTGCTGCTCGATGAACCTGCGGCGGGCATGAATCCGCAGGAAACGGAGGAACTCAGCGCATTCATTCGCGAAATCAAGGAACGCTTCAATCTTACGGTTTTCCTGATTGAGCACCACATGAATCTGGTTATGGATATTTCCGACAGAATTTATGTAATCGACTTCGGAAAGATGATTGCTCAGGGAACGCCGAACGAGATTCAGCGAAATCCTGCGGTTATCGCCGCATATTTGGGGGTGGATGACGAATGAGCCTGTTGGAAGTCAAGAATCTTCATGTGAGCTACGGCGGCATTAAGGCGCTGAAAGGCTATTCCTTCTCGGTTGAGGAAGGACAGATTTGCACGCTCATCGGCGCAAACGGAGCGGGAAAATCAACGGCATTGCGCGCGATTTCCGGCCTGGTTCCGGTTCAAAGCGGAACAATCACATTCATGGATCGGGATATTACCGGAATGGACACTCAGAAAGTGGTGGAGAGGGGCATCGTGCTTGTTCCCGAAGGCCGCCGCGTGTTTGATAATCTCACGGTTTCGGAGAATCTGAAAATCGGCGCCTATCTGAGAAATGATAAAGCGGGCATCGCAAGCGATATCGAATACGTGTATTCGCTGTTCCCGCGCCTGCGTGAGCGCAACTGGCAATCGGCGGGAACGCTCTCGGGCGGCGAACAGCAGATGCTGGCAGTCGGCCGTGCGCTGATGGCAAGACCGAAACTGCTGATGATGGACGAACCGTCTTTGGGTCTTGCGCCGCTGGTGGTGAAGGGCATTTTCGAGATTATCAAGCGCCTGAGCCACGAGAACGGCACCACCATTCTGCTGATTGAGCAAAATGCTTCCGCCGCCCTGAAAGCCGCCGATTACGGCTATGTGGTTGAAACGGGCGAAGTGAAATTCGAAGGAACCGGTGCAGCCTTGCTCAACGATCCGAGAGTGCAGGAGGCATATCTCGGAAAAGAAAGGGCATAATCCGAAAAACTATAAATCAAAAGGGTCGGCAATCCAATCGGAAAGCCGACCCTTTGTTTGTCTTATTCTTCAAGCAGCCATTGAAGTGTTCCGTTCCAGCCGTAGCAGATGCGTCAGCTGTTGGAACCGATAACATCGTAGGTTCCGATCACACCGTCCGTTTCGTCCAATGTGATTTCATACAGCCAATAGACATCGGTGCGTCCGCTGTCGGCCTGCCAAAGCACGGCGCCCTCCCGAGAGATGGCCACGGGATCGGGTCCGTAATAGCCGCCGATATACATCGTTCCGTATCCGTCAATCGCATAACAGATGCCTGCACCGAGATCAACGGTTTCGCAGGGAAGCGTCCAGAGAATTTCACCCGTGAGCGCATCTGCCGCCGAAAGACCTTCGGAAGCGTTGTAGAGCATGACCAGCGCCGTGCCGCCGTTGGCATTCACAAATGCTTCGGTGCTCGTTAATTCCGTTGCGTTCGGTTGATACAGGCGGGTTGTCCAAACGGTATTTCCCGAAGCATCATCAACATTCACAATCAGCGTTTCGGAAAAATCTTCATAAATGCGCTCCGTGCGCAGGAAATGCGTTTCATCGATGCGCACAACGGAATCGGAAGAATTCGAAACGGTTGAATCCTCGCTTTCATCCGTTGAAGGAATGCTGACAAAATAATTGCTCGGTTCCGTTTCCGTTTCCGTTTCCGCGGGAGCGGCGTATTCCTGCAGATATTTTGACAGAATATAGCCGGCAGAACCATTGTAGTGAACATAAATGAATTCAGAGGAATACCGATAGCAGTCCGAAACCACTTCGCCCAGCGCAACTTTTTCCAGCCGCTCGGAAGAGGTATTCGGCATGGCACGCAGTGATACCCATTCATCGCAATGAACAACCACCATATCGCCGATGAAATCGTCCTCGGCAAACGCCGAACCGACAAAGCTCAGAAGCAAAACGGCAATCAACAGAATTCCCCAAAATCTCTTCATGGTACACCTCCGCATTTTCAAATAAAGCGAACCGTTAACAGGCTCGCTTAAAATACTTATTTGTCGTTGACCTCTTCGAACAGGCGGGTCTGGAAGGCGTTGTCCGCAATGCCCGTTTGCTCCATGCCGAAAGCCGCCTGCGCTTTTTTCACCGCACGCTCGGTATACTTGCCGTAATCGCCGTCTGCGGTTGTGGTTAGGTATTGCAGGCGAATGAGCGCATCTTGCAGCAGGCGCACGGAATCACCCGAATCGCCTTTCTGCAATGTGGTGTACTGCGGAACGGGCGTGGGTTCGGCCGTCGGTTCGGGCGTCGGGCGAATCGGGTCGCCCACTTCGAAATCATAAGTGAATTCAACGCCGTCAACATACGTCTTCACAACCAGATATTTCATATCGCCTTCAGCGGGATTATAATCGAAGCGCTTGTACAGCGTTTTCGGAATATTGGTGGTGAGAATCGCCTTGTCCAAACCCTGAAGCTCGGCGGTGGTCAGCTGATAACCGTTTTCGGTTTCGCCGCTGAGCAGCTGATAGCTGAAGTCCAGAATATCCTGCGGCGCAATGGAAATCGTTCCCATGTAATCCTTGAGCATGATTTCGAATTCAACGCTGGATTCATCGCCGCGCAAATCGTAATCATCGCTCCAGGTTTCTTCGTAATAGGATTCGGAGAGATAACGGGTGACCTGCATGGTGAACTGCACTTCTTCGAAAGCACGGTTGTCGTTCTCCTTGCGCACCGTTCCGTCGGTATACACCTGAGCGGTGATGACCGCCGTTTCACCGAAGGGAACCACGATCTCCGCAGGAGCGGGAGCAACGGTGGGTTCGGGCGTTGCGGTGGGAGTGGGAACTGCGGTGTGAGTGGGAACTGCGGTGGGCTCGGCAACCTGAGCGAGCGCGGTCGGCTCGGCGGATTCAACTTCGGCCGTTGCCGTCGGCAGCACCACGGCGGGCACTTCCTGCGTGGGCTGTGCTATGGAAGAAGCCTGCGTAGGAGTTGCGGATGCGCTCTTTTTGCGGGTTACGATAACGCCGCCCATGAAACCGACGGCCAGACCGATAATCAGAGAAACGGCAATGCCGGTGCGCAATTTTCTGCGATATTGTTTGCGTAATTTGCGTTCACGGGCACGCGCCGCCTGTTGCTTATTCATTGGGAACTCATCCTCCTGCTTATGATATGAACGAATATGATTATAGCAAAGCAATGTTGATATTGCCAAGCTGATTTGCGCTAAGTGCGAAAATTAACATACACTATATTATAGACTGATGCAAAGACGGTTTTGTTCCCGAAAACCCGAAAAAGTAAGGACAAAAAAGACAGCCGAAAATTTTCGACTGTCTTCTTCGCATTCTCAGCGGATATCGTAAACGCTTCTTACGCTGAATTGTGTTCCGCTTCCCCGCAGAATCCGAATGCGGCGGCTTTCTGCATTCAAATCGAAGTAGTTGTCCTCGAAAAGCACATCGCCGTCCGAGCATACGATTTCGATTTCACGGGCGTAGGCGTCTGCGGAAACAATCAGCTCATCGCCGTCACGTTCCACCCGCAGATGCGGATTGACGAAAGCAAAGTGCTTCGGCGCACAGAACAGAACCGTTGAACTGCAAACCGGCAGCCCGTCGCACCACAATTCATAGGAAACATAATCGCCGTAGAGATCGGCTTCGGGGAACGAAACCTTGTCGAGCCATTGCGCACTCAGTGCGGGCACTTCGAGCGTTTCACGGCCTTCGCATTGAATTTCGCCCTTTGCATTGCGCAAAGCCCAGCGCACATCGGCTTCCACGGGGTGCATTGTTTCGTTGGATACATTCAGGCGAATGGATTTCTCCACTTCGGATTCACGCATTTCGCTGTTCACATTCGTGCGCTGTGTGAGCGTTCCCTGTTCTTCGCAGGAGAGCAGCACCGATGCGAAAAAGCGCTTCGCCATGTAATGCAGTGCCTTCCAGCGGCCGAAATAATCGATGGAAGACCAGCTTGCGACCGGCCAGCAATCATTCAGCTGCCAGTAAATCGCCCCCATGCAGCGGCCTCGGTTGCGCCGCCAATGTTCCACGCCGTAGCGAATGGCATCCGCCTGCAAAAGCTGTGAAGCATACAGCAGCGTGTCGAAATCGGTGGGGTATTTGAATGTCTGGGCGAGATAATTCATAATCTTGCCGTTCGCCGCATCGTTTCGCTGATGGCGTTCCATAATGTAGGAGAAGATATTGCGGTCGTCGGGCTCGGTGAAGGATTCAACGGTCTTCAGACACGGGAACGACTGGAAGCCGAATTCGGAAACATATCTGAAGAAGAACTTGCGGTATTCCGTGAACGGCTTGTTCTGATGCCAGACATCCCAGTAATGCACATCGCCCCGATTCGGATTGCCGGGGAAATCAAAACTGCCGCCGGACGAGGGGGAGGACGGCCAATAGAACGTTTCGGGATCGTACTCCTTCAGCACCTGCGGAATGATGTATTCATACATCTTAATGTAATCGGCAATCAGTTTCGGAGTCGGTGAATACCACCGATCCATAATGCCGCTTTCCATTTCGTTGTTGCCGCACCACAAGCCCAAAGAAGCATGATGCCGAATGCGAACGATGTTGTCTCGGAATTCTTCGCGGATGTTCTCTTCAAAGGATTCATCGAGGTCGTACAGCGCGCAGGCAAACATGAAATCCTGCCAGACCACAAGCCCCAATTCATCGCAAATATCATAGAACCAATCATCGGGATAATAGCCGCCGCCCCATACGCGAATGGAATTGTAATTCGCACGCTTGGCATCTTCCAGCAACAGGCGCGTGCGTTCGGGCGTTACACGGCGCAGAATGTTGTCTTCGGGAATATAATCGCCGCCCATTGCGAAAATGGATACGCCGTTGACGCAGGTTTCAAACGATTCGCCCCATTCATCCTTCACACGGCGCATGGTCATTGTGCGCAGGCCGATTCGGCATTCCCACGTGTCAATCAGGGTATCATCGTCATCGAAAAGCTCGGCATACAAGTCGTACAGCGGCTGCTTGCCGTAGCCGTTCGGCCACCACAGCATGGGATTGCCGACCAGAATATCCGCATCGGTGGAGGTCATGACTTCGCCGTCGGGGCTGGTTAATGTGTAGTGCACGGAGAATTCGGGAGCCGTGCATTCGCAAAGACCGTCATACATCTCGATGGTCGGCTCGAATTCAAGGCGCACCTTGCCGTTTTCATGGCGCTGACGAATGTATACGCTGTCAAGGCGTGCGGTTTGAATCTGTTCAAGGTAAATATTGCGCCAGATACCCGCATCGGGCAGGCGCGGACCCCAGTCCCAGCCGAACATGCAATGCGCTTTGCGCAGGAAAACAAAACCCTCCGTGGCATCGGTCGAACCGCCCACGGGATTTTTTTCATACGATTCACGGATGAAGCGGTTGGGTGAATGGAAGGTGATTTCGATTTCGTTCTCGCCGGGAGCAACGACTTCCAGAATGTCCACACGCCAGGTGCGGTGCATATTCTCCGCTTCCAGAACCACCTGCCCGTTTATGCAAACGGTGGCCAGCGTATCCAAACCTTCACAGGTCAGATTCAGCGCATCGCACATCAAATCCTCTTCCGTCAGGCAGAACAGGCGGCGGTAGACGTAGTCCTTTTCCATCAAATCGAACGCCTTGAGCTCGTTGTCGCGCCAAAAAGGATCTTCCATCTTTCCCGCATCCAGCAAATCCGCATATACCGAGCCGGGAACGGTCGCCTGAAGAAGCTCCTCACTGCCGTCTTCATGCATTTCCCAAGAACCGTTCAGAGAAATTTTCCGATTCATGATTGCCCTCCTTGTTCCGATTGATATTTCTGAATTTCCGCTAAGAAGGCCGCACCGAATTGACGCAGTTTGGTTGCGCCGATTCCGCTGACCTTGGCCATTTCTTCAAGGGTGGACGGCACTTTTTCCACCATGTCCCGAAGCGAACTGTCGTGCATAACCACATACGGCGGAACGCCCCGTGTGTTCGCCAGCTTGCGCCGCAATGCGGAAAGCCGATCGAACAGAATTTGATTTTCTTCGGTTGCGAACATCTCACGTTTTTTCTGCGCGCGTTTGCTTTCACGCTTGCGAATGAACACCGAAACCGTGCGGCGGCCGCGCAGTACGTTGTTCTCTTCCGCACCGGGAATCAGAACCGCATAAGAACCGTTTGCGGAATTGCGTGATTCCTCGCAAAGCGCATTCATTTCAATCATGGCATCGATTACGGCGGAAATTTCGTTGCTCGTGAGATTCGGAATCGAACCGTAGCAATCGTAGCGATTGAGCCGCCATTGCTCCACACGCTGCGTTTCCGCACCCCTGAGAATTTCGATAAGCACATTGCGCCCGAATCGCGCACCCGTTTCCGAAATGGCGAAGAGTATTTTTCTGGCCGCATCCGTTTGATCCGTTGTTTCCTTCGGGTCGAGACAATTCAGACAGAAGCCGCAGTGGTCCGGCGCATTTTCGCCGAAATACCGCAGAATTTTCGCGCGCAGACAATCGGGCGTTTCGCAGTAACGAATCATCGCATTCAGCCGTTCGTAGGCTCCCTGCTGCAGAACCTTGCGGTCGTCCTCGGAAAGCCCCGCTTCTTCACCCATGTGTTCGATGAATCGCTTTTGCGTGATGATATCCTGTTTGCCGTAAAGGAGATGGCAGTCCGCCCGTTCGCCGTCACGCCCCGCACGGCCGATTTCCTGATAATAGCTTTCGGGGTCTTTGGGCATATTGTAGTGAATCACAAACCGCACATTTGATTTGTCGATGCCCATGCCGAATGCGTTCGTTGCCACCATGACCTCCCGACGGTCATAGGAGAAATCCTCCTGATTCTGTTTGCGCTCGGCATCCGAAAGTCCGGCATGATAGCGTGTGGCGCTCACGCCGTGCTCAATCAGCTTTTGGGCGATTTCCTCAACCTTCTTGCGCGTGGCGCAATAGACGATGCCCGAAAATCCCCGATAGTCCGAAAGCAGGCGCAGGAGCGCCGTGTCCTTGGAGGCGGGCTCGGAAACGGAGAGATACAGATTCTTCCGATCAAAGCCCAGCACGGATTCAAACGGATTGCGCAGCTGCAATATGGATTTCACATCCTCGCGCACACGGGCAGTGGCCGTTGCGGTGAATGCACACACCACGGGCCGTGTCGGCAGGGCATTCAGAAATTCGGGAATCGACAGATAGCTCGGTCGGAAATCCTGCCCCCATTGGGAGATGCAGTGCGCTTCATCCACGGCAACCAGCGAAATTTCCATAGACTTCGCAAGTGACAGGAATCGCCCCGTCAACAGCCGTTCGGGCGCAACATAGAGAATCCGATACTGCCCCGCTGCGGCATTCGCAATCGCAAGCTCCATTTGCCGCTCGGTGAGCGAACTGTTCAGATAAGCGGCAGGCACACCGCTTTGCTTGAGCGATTGCACCTGGTCCTTCATCAGCGAAATCAGCGGAGAAATCACAATCGCAACGCCGCTCTTGGCCAATGCGGGCACCTGATAGCAAATGGATTTGCCCGAACCCGTGGGCATCACCGCCAGCGTATCCCGACCGCTCAATATGGATTGCACCACGGCTTCCTGACCGTCTCGGAAGGAATCATAACCGAAATAACGCCGGAGGACTTCTGTGGGATTCTCAACGGAGGATTCACGATTGCATACCTCGTTTTCGGGCTGAAAGCGTGCAACGGTCTGCCCGTTGTATTCAACCTGCTCTTCCCACATGCTCAGCGGACGCACCCAGAGATCGCCGTTATCATACAGCGCTCGATAGACCACCATCCATTCCAGCGTTTCGGAATGACGAGCCACATCGATCAGCTCGTAACGTTTTCCCTTGAAATGACGATAGATTCCCTTTTCAGGCAGGTGCATTGCTCGGTTCGCATCCTTTCCGATTCCTCTCGCTCAAATATACCACAACTCGGAACCTCTGTCAATTTACCGTTGCTTCCTCGGACATCGCCGAAATAAATTATCTCGTTTTGACAGAATTCCTATTGCGCTTGGGACAAATATGCGGTATGATAAAATCAGAGAGAATAAATAGGAAAGCGTGGAAAACAATGCTGATACTGGTTTGCAATGCGGGCAGCACATCGCTGAAATTCAAGCTCTGGCAAATGCCCGAAAGAAATGTGATGGCGTTCGGACGTGTGGAGCGTGTGGGCAGCGACAGAGCCGTTTTCGAATACGGCTGCATGGATTATCATGTGCACCGTGAACCGATTTTCATCGAAAACTACGCTTGCGGTATTCAGCTGTTTTTGAATGAACTGATTCGCGGCGAAGGGCATGCGTTGGAGGATGAATCCCAAATCGAAGCGGTCGGATTCAAAACCGTGCTTGCGAAGGGCTTCCCCGGCGTTCACGAACTGACGGACGAGGTGATTCGGGGAATGCGCGATTATCTCTCGGTTGCGCCCGCCCACAACACGGCTTACCTTTCCGCAATCGAAACCGTTCGCGAAGCCTTGCCGAAGGCTCGGTTGGTCGGCGTTTTCGAAACGGCTTTTCATCAAACGATTCCGCTTGAACATCGCCTGTATCCGATTCCGTATGAATGGTATGAAAAATACGGCATTGCGAAAATGGGCTATCACGGCGCATCGCACGGCTATATTGCGCAGCAGCTCGCTCCCCGTGAACGCGTGATTTCCTGCCATTTGGGCGGAAGCGGTTCGATTTGTGCGATTCTGAACGGCAAGAGCATCGACAACAGCTTCGGTTTTTCCCTTCAGGCGGGCATTCCGCATTCCTCGAGAACGGGCGATGTGGATGTGTATAT
>CAVHAH010000011.1:6972-9303 GCA_963633785.1 bacterium | reverse complement strand
GATTTTCGAAGGCCTGGGCAAAAACGGCGGCTTGAAGGGCTTGTCCGGAACGAGCGGCGATTTGCGGGATGTACAGCAGGCCATGCAGCAGGGCAGCGAACGCGCGAAGCTGGCGATGGACGTGATGATTACCGACATCCTTCGCTATATCGGCGCCTATACGGTTGAATTGGGCGGCGTGGACGCAATCGCATTCACGGGCGGAATCGGCGAAAACAGCGCATACGTTCGCCGAAGAATTGCCGAAGGCTTGAAATTCATGGGCGTGAAACTGAATAAAGAAGCGAACGCACGTGAAAAAGTGAGCGGATTGATTTCCGAACGGGATTCAAGCGTTGAATTATTTGTGATACCTGCCGATGAGGAGTATATGGTTGTGGGCGAAACTTACAAATTTTGTATGGAATGAGCACAAATTGATTTTAACATCTAGATTTTATTGAAAAGATAGTGTATAATATTACGCACAGGTTATATTTATCTGTTCCGCAATAAATATATCAGGAAAGCAGGGCTTGTTATGAGAAAGAAAAAGATAATTGCCATGCTGTTGGCAGGCGGACAGGGAAGCCGACTGGGCTTATTGACGAAGGTTATGGCGAAGCCGGCAGTTCCGTTCGGCGGTCGATATCGTATTATTGATTTCCCGCTCTCCAACTGCACCAATTCACAGATAGATACGGTGGGTGTGCTTACGCAGTATCAGCCGTTGGAATTGAATCGCTATATCGGTTCGGGTCAGCCGTGGGATCTCGACTTGAGCTATGGCGGCGTATTCGTTTTGCCGCCGTACATGAAGGCCAAGAGCGGCGAATGGTATAAGGGCACGGCGAACTCGATTTATCAGAACATGAGCTTCATCGAGCAGTATGATCCCGATTACGTTCTGATTCTTTCGGGCGACCATATTTACAAGATGGACTATTCCAAGATGCTCGATGCGCACACCAAGGCGGGTGCGGATGTCACGATTGCGGTGCGTCCCGTTCCGTGGGAGGAAGCGCCGTCGTTTGGCATCATGAGTGTCGATGAACAGAATCACATCACGGAATTCGAAGAGAAGCCCAAGCAGCCGAAGAGCAATCTGGCATCGATGGGCGTATACATATTCACATGGAAGGTATTGCGCAAATACCTGATTGACGATGAAAACGATCCGAATTCCAAGAACGACTTCGGCAAGAACATCATTCCGAATATGCTGCGTGATCAGCAGGTGATGCTGGCGTATCCCTTCGAGAGCTATTGGAAGGATGTCGGCACAATCGAAAGCCTTTGGGAGGCCAATATGGATTTGCTGAAGGTTCCGCCGACTTTCGACTTGAACGATTCGAGATGGAAAATCTACGCCCGCAGTCCGATTATGCCGCCGCATTTCATCGGTTCGAATGCGGTTATGGAGCAGTCGCTGATTTCCGAAGGCTGCGAAGTGAACGGAAGCGTGCGCAGAAGCGTTCTGTTCACGGGCGTGAATATCGAATCCGGTGCGCAGATTGAAGACAGCGTGATTATGCCCAATACCACCATCAAATCGGGTGCGATTGTTCGCCGTGCGATTGTGGCGGAAAACTGCGTAATCGGTGAAAACGCCATTGTCGGCGCCACAGAAGGCAAAATCGCCCTGATTGGTCAGGACACCGTGCTGCCCGAAGGTTATACGGTTGCGGCGGGTGAACAGGTCGACATGGATGTTATTCGGCAGAAAGGGGAGTAAAGCGTATGAGCGATGTAATGGGCATTATCTATACCTCGGAAAATGGTTTCAGACTTCGTGAGCTGACGTCCAACCGTGCGGTTGCGGCCCTTCCCGTGGCGGGGCGCTATCGCATTATCGATTTCACGCTTTCCAATCTGGTGAATTCGGGCGTACGCAATGTGGGCGTGATTGCACAGCGCAACTATCATTCCCTGATGGACCATCTGGGCTCGGGCAAGGAATGGGATTTGCATACGCGCAATAACGGTTTGTTTATTCTCCCGCCGTTCCTGACGAACGATAACGGCGGCTCGTATTCGGGCGTTGTGGAAGCACTGCGCAGCAATTTCGATTATCTGCGCCGTTCTCAGCAGAAATATGCGATTCTCACTTCGGGCGATTACGTTATGAACGCATCGTTTGAAGGAATGATTGAGCAGCACATCAATTCGGGTGCGGATGTGACGATTGCCTACCGCAAAGTTTCGCCGAGCGATCCCGATTATGCGAATGTGTCGCAGCGGTCGAACACTTATATCGACGTGAATGCCGAAGACAACATCGTGCATGATATGGAAGTCAACCCGAATGCCGCAACATATGACAATCTCTATCTCGATGTTCTGATGGTCAAG
>CAVHAH010000011.1:0-6962 GCA_963633785.1 bacterium | reverse complement strand
AGCGCACGCTGCTGATTCACCTGGTCAATCAGGCGGTGGCGCACGGCGGCGTTTCCGTTACGAAGGACATTCTCAGCCCGTTCATCCGCTCTGCCTCCCTGAAGGTAATGGGCTATCGCATGGAAGGGTATTATCGCAAGATTGAGAATATCAAGAGCTATTTCAATCTCAATCTCGACCTGCTCAACAGCTCCGTTCGCCGTGAACTGTTCGGCAAATCCCCGATTTACACCAAGACCCGTGACGATGTGCCTGCGGTTTACCGTGAGGGTGCGGAGGTTCACAATTCGCTGGTGGCGGATGGCTGTGTGGTGGAAGGCCGCGTGGAAAACTGCGTGCTGTTCCGCGGTGTTCATATCGGGCGCGGCGCAAGCCTGAAAAACTGCATCGTTATGCAGGATAGTGAAATCGGCGAATATGCCGAACTGGAGAATGCGATTCTCGATAAAATTGTTACCGTGCGCAACGGCGAACGCCTGATTGCACCGAAGCAGTATCCGATTGTGGTCGGCAAGGCGGTAACCGTATAAGGAGGAAATGAAGCATGAAAATTCTGTTTGCCTCTTCTGAATGCGTACCGTTTGTAAAAACGGGCGGTTTGGCGGATGTGGCGGGCGCACTGCCCAAAGAGATTCACAAAAGCGGTGCGGATGTTCGCGTAATTCTTCCGCTGTATCGCTGTATTTCCGATGAATGGCGCGAAAAAATGGCATTCATCACGAGCTTCTATGTCGATTTGGGCTGGCGGCATCAGTATGTCGGCCTGTTCAAGATTGAGCTGGAAGGCGTGACCTATTATTTCATCGACAATAAGCAGTATTTCGATCGCGAATACGTCTACGGAATGGGCGGCGATGAAGGCGA
Source organism: bacterium (assembly GCA_963633785.1). Lineage (GTDB taxonomy): Bacteria > Bacillota > Clostridia > Christensenellales > Aristaeellaceae > Faecivicinus. The sequence goes on along the minus strand of CAVHAH010000011.1, from coordinate 6,098 downwards.
ACGCTTTGCGTATTTCGCCCGTGCCGTTCTCGAAGCGTTGCCGAAGGTGGATTTCATTCCCGATGTATTGCATTGCAACGACTGGCAGACCGGCATGATTCCCGTTTTGTATAAATCGCAGTACAGCCAGGTTGAGTTGTACAAGAACATCAAAACGGTATTCACGATTCACAACCTGAAATTCCAGGGCATTTTCCCGATCAGCGAGATTGAGAATCTGCTGTCGCTGGGCGATTGGGCCTATACTTCGGGCAATCTCGAATTCTTCGGAATGTGTTCGTTCATGAAGGGCGGACTGGTATTCGCCGATGAAATCACCACCGTCAGCCCGACTTACGCACAGGAGATTCAAACCGCCTATTACGGCGAACGGCTCGACGGACTGCTTCGTTCCCGTGAAGACTGCCTGAGCGGCATTCTCAACGGCATCGATGTAACGGCCTATGATCCCGAACACGATTCGCTGATTGAGAAGAACTACACCTTTGAATCCTTCGACCTGAAGGCGGAAAACAAGCTGGCATTGCAGCGTGAATTGGGCCTTAAGGAAGACGCCTCCGTGCCGGTAATCGGCATGGTCAGCCGTCTGTCCGGACAGAAGGGCTTCGATTTGGTAGAGTGCGTATTCAATGAAATCATGGCAACGGGCGCACAGGTGGTTGTTCTGGGCATGGGCGAAAGCAAGTATGTCGATTTGTTCAGCTGGGCGCAGTGGAAGTATCCCGGACAGGTGGCGGCTCGCTTCCAGATGAATGAAGCGCTGGCGCATCGGATTTATGCGGGATGCGATTTGTTCTTGATGCCGTCGATGTTCGAACCGTGCGGTCTTTCGCAGCTGATTTCCCTGCGCTACGGCACACTGCCGATTACGCGCGAAACGGGCGGCTTGCGGGATACGGTGCTCTCCTACAATGAATACACGGGCGAGGGCAACGGATTCACATTCCTGAATTACAACGCCCATGATATGCTGCACGTAATCGAACGCGCGGTGAAGATGTATCATGAAGATCATGCCACGTTCACTTCCATTGCGAAGCGGGCGATGCAGGGTCTGTACGGCTGGGATCAGTCGGCGAAGAAGTATTTGGAGATGTATCGGCGCCTGATGGGAGAAACCGAGGAGAAGGCGGAACCCGCAGCGGAAGAGGTTAAGCCGGTCAAGAAGCCGAGAGCTCCGAGAAAGAAGAAGGAGGAAGCTCCGACCACGGAAAAGAAACCCGCCGAAAAGAAAACAACCGCAAAGAAATCCACTGCCACGGCTGAAAAGAAGCCGAGGGCACCGAGAAAGAAAAAGACGGAAGAATAAAGCAACGGGGACGCTCGTAACGGGCGTCCTTAATTTGGGGTTAAGGAGTATATATGGACAATCGCGATCAAATTATTCAAACGCAGCTTGATGTTATCGGAACGCTGATCAATCACAATATCAATCGCATGGCGGATGATTTCTGGGGGAAACCGACTTCCGATCAGTCGAAAGCCGAAACGCCGAAAGAAGAGGCTTCGAAAGCCGAGCCTGCGCAACCGTCCGAGGCGGCGGAGGAGATTCCCGAAAAAGAGGATATCGAAGCACTGAAGGCGGAGCTGAATGAGCTGATTGGCCTTTCCGGCATAAAGCGGGAGGTCAATAATCTGATTAACATGGTCACGGTGCACAATCTGCGCAAACAGAGCGGTCTGAAAACGGTGGATATGTCGCTGCACATGGTCTTTTCGGGCAACCCCGGAACGGGCAAAACGATGATTGCCCGATTGATGGCGCGAATTTACAGAAGCCTGGGCGTGCTTTCGAAGGGACAGCTGATTGAGGTGGATCGTTCGGGGCTGGTGGCAGGCTATGTCGGTCAAACCGCCACGAAGACCTCCGAGGTTATCAAAAAGGCAATCGGCGGCGTGCTGTTTATCGATGAAGCCTATACGCTGACGTCGGCAAAGGGCGAAAACGATTTCGGTCAGGAAGCAGTCGATACGCTGCTGAAAGCCATGGAGGATCAACGCGAAGATTTGGTGGTAATCGTTGCGGGCTATGACGGGTTGATGGATCGATTCATTCATTCCAATCCCGGTCTGGAATCAAGATTCAACCGCTATTTGCACTTCGATGATTACACCATCGATGAAATGATGTCGATATTGGAGCTTCAGCTGAAGAAGGGGCAATATACCTTAACGGAAGAAGCGCGCAGTGCGGTGCGTGAATACATCGAGCTGGCGAACACGGGCTCCATTGCATTCGGCAATGCCCGAGGCGTGCGCAATGTGTTTGAACGCCTTCTGATTGCCCAGGCGAATCGCCTGGCGACGGCAGAATCTCCCACAAAGGAAGCGCTGATGGAAATTACCGCCGAGGATGTTCAATCGGCGGAACAGAGTGATGAAAAAATCGAGCAGGCCAAGAAGCAAAAGGAAGCGGAATCACAGCTTCTTGAATCGCTCGATGATTTGAAAACAACGATAGAAAACAACAAGAAAAGCAAATAAACAAAGAGTCGGCTTTTGCAGCCGACTCTTTTCATTTGGGAAGGAATTATTCCTCTTCTGCGCTGTCGATGGAGAAGTAGGGGATAACGCCGCCCGCATAGGCTTCGTTTTCGGTCATGAAGGTGTAAATCTTCTCGGAGCACAGGCAGGTTCTGAGTGCCTCTACCCAATCAGCATTCTCATCTTCGGGACGAACAACAACGTAGTTCGCATAGATGCTTGCGGCTTCGCCTTCGGCGGGCTCATAGAAGATAGCGTCCTTCAGCGGGCTCAGACCTGCGTCCAGAGCGTAGTTGCCGTTGATAACCACGATGTCATAATCGTTGAGTGCGGCGGGCGTCTGGGAAGCATCGATATCGCTGATTTCTACTTTCTTCTCAACGATGTCGTTGACATTGTAGGTGTCCAGCGGAGATGCGCCTTCCGGCAGGGTGATCAGACCGGCATCCTGAAGCAGGAACAGTGCACGGCTCTGGTTGGAAGCGTCGTTCGGGATGCAAACGGTTGCATTCTCGGGCAGCTCTTCGAGGGAAGCGTACTTGTTGGAGTAGATTCCGAACGGCTCATAGTGAACGCCGATCACGGGAGTAACCTGCTGGTCTTCGGAAACGCTCTCGTTGTAGGAGTTGATGAAGGGAATGTGTGCGAAATAGTTTGCATCGATGTCGCCGGAAGCAACAGCTGCGCAGGGAAGATTGTAGTCGGTGAAGATCTTGATCTCGATCGGATAGCCGAGTGCTGCCATGTCGTCCTTAATCTGCTCGAGAATTTCGGCGTGCGGAGAGGGGGTAGCGCCGATAACAATCGTCTTGTTTTCAGCTTCTGCGAATGCTGCACAGGAGAGGGCAAGTACCAGTGCGACGAACAGGGTAATCAACTTCTTCATGGTTTTTTCCTCCTAGATTAAGATAGATTTATGAGAAAGGCAAATCGCTTTGCGGCAAATGAGACCGCTGCGCTTTCACCATAAACCGCTTACTTTTTGCGGTGGTCGATGGCACGCATCAGGATGTCGCCGCCGATTTGAATAATCTGAACCAGCGCAACCAGCAACAGGCTTGCGGCATACATCACATCGTATTCACGGTAGTTCAGGCCGTAGATGATTGCAATCTTGCCCAAACCGTCGCCGCCTGCGGAACCTGCCATTGCGGTATAACCGAGAATCGTGGTGATGCAGATTGCCGCACCGTTGATAAGCGAGGGCATGGATTCGGGAATCATGACCTTGCGGATAATCTGCCAGGTCGTGCTGCCCATGGATTCGGCGGCCTCGATAACGCCCTTGTCCACCTCGTTGAGCGAACCTTCGACGATTCGCGCAACATACGGGAATGCGCTGATGAACAGCGGGAAGATGCACGCCTTGGTGCCGATGGCCGTGCCCATCACGAAGCGGGTGACGTCAAAGAGCATAACCAGCAGAATGATGAACGGAATGGAACGCAGGAAATTCACGACCGTGCCCACAACATTGTTCAGCGTGTGGTTTTCACGGATGTGTCCCGGCGAGGTGATGACCAGCAGAATGCCCAGCGGCAAACCCACAACATACGCAAAGAACGTGCTCGGAATCGTCATGTACAAAGTATCGTACACGCCCTGCCGCATCAAATCCCACATTTCACCGCTGGCGTAATGCAGTGCGGCGGCAAGCAGAAGAATCACAAACAGAAGAATCGAACCGTTTCTGAACAGGCGAACCTTCCATTTACGAGCCAGCCAGTTCGGGAAGAATGCGAGCGCAACGCCGATCAGCGTAAGAATGGCACCCACCGTGAACAAATCCGCAGAACGCTGATGCGCAAAGAAGACTGCGGTATCGATAAACGGCGTGGTCAGTGCGGCTTGAACGGAAGCGGCGGTTTCGAGAATCTGATCGCCCGCCGTGCGAATCGCCGCCGCATTTTCTTCGGACTTGGCAGCACGGGTGACGTAGTTCTTCGCTCTCGTTTCCAAGCGATCCAGACCGACCCGATCGCCCAGCTTCGGAACCGTTGCGTGTTCTACCGCTTCTACCGATGCCACGGATGCGCTTTCATCTGCATTCAAAACGGCTTCAACCAGCGCATTCAGCTTGGCAACGGAATCGTCATTTGCATTTTCGGCACGGCTCTGCTCGGTCTTGACCTCGTCGAGCTGTTCGGAGAGTGCGGAGAATGCGATGGTTTCATAGTGATTGTAGATGTCATCTACATTCTCGCCTGCATTCTGCGCATCGAGAATGCTCTGCCCGAGCACGCCGACATCGGTTTCGGAATCATATTCCTTGCTTTCGGCGGTTGCACGAGCCTCTTCGGCGGCAGTCAATACATCGTTTGCGGTGCTGACGGCACTGCTTGCCCGCTTATCGGAGCTGTCCAGCGCTTCCTGTGCGCCTTGAATGGCGGAAGACAGGCGGGTTTTGATGTTCGAACGCTCGTTGGCCTGGGTATACAAGCCGTAAAGCGGAGTGCCGGATTTATCCGAGATGGAACCGAATATGCCGCAGAACACGATAACCAAACCGAGAATCAGGATCACAGCGCCGATAATCTTGGATTTTGTACGTTTCATGCGCTCACCTCCTGAACTGCGATGCCCTGCTTGGTCAATGTTTCAATCAGCAGCTTCGCGTCTTCTTCCTTATGCGGACGCTCGATGGTCATCTGGCCGTAGCGTTTGCCGCTGAGCAGATTGATATCGGCGTGCAGAATATTCATGGCAATGCCCGTGCGCATCGAGAATTCGGAAATCACAGGCTCGTTAATCTTCATGCCGTCAAACACGATTCGAATCATATCGCAATGCGAATCAATCTCCGGCGGATTCATGTGGTCGCCGACAAAACCGAACAGGCGGCGGCCGGCTTCCGATTTCGTGTGGGTGAATACATCGTCCACACTGCCTTCCTCGGCAACTTCACCGCCATCGAGAATTGCAACGTGCGTGCAAATCTGGCGAATAACCGCCATTTCGTGGGTGATAATCACAACCGTGATGCCGAGGCGGCGGTTGATATCCTGCAAAAGCGAAAGAATCGATTGCGTGGTCATCGGATCGAGTGCACTGGTGGCCTCGTCGCACAGCAGCACTTCGGGATTGCTCGCAAGTGCACGGGCGATGGCCACACGCTGCTTCTGACCGCCTGAAAGCTGAGCGGGATAGGATTCCGCCTTGTCGGAAAGGCCGACGATTTCAAGCAGCTCCTTCACACGGGCGTCCGCCTTGGCCTTCGGCACATGCGCCAGCTCCAGAGGATAGCGAATGTTCTTCTCGACCGTGGACTGCATCAGCAGGTTGAATTGCTGGAAAATCATGGTGACCTTCTTGCGCAAATCCCGCAGCTGCTTGCCCTTCATATTCAGAACGCTCTCTCCGTCAATCAGAATATCGCCGGAGGTGGGCGTTTCCAAACGGTTCATGCAGCGAATCAGCGTGGATTTACCCGCACCGCTCAGACCGATGATTCCGAAAATCTCGCCCTTCTCGATTTCAAGACTGACATTTTTCACGGCGTCGAACTGCTTGCCGTCGGAATAAAATGTCTTACAGACGTTGACCAGTTTCAGCAAATCGTTTCATTCCTTTCCAAACAAAAAGCGGAATCGATGATCGCTCAATCGACTCCGCCT
>CAVHAH010000010.1:0-23092 GCA_963633785.1 bacterium | reverse complement strand
AGCTTGAGCGACGAAGAAAAGCAAATGGCGATTGTCGCACTGGAAGAGCGGATGCTGGAAGCCGCCAATCATTTGGATTTTGAAAAAGCAGCCAAACTGCGAGACGAGATGCTTGCCCTGAAAGGCGAAAAAGTGATGGCGAGCAATGAAAAGTCACGCAAGACGCGCAGAAAGGGACGCTGAGAATGCTCAACAATCAAATCATTATCAAAGGCGCACGGGAACACAATCTGAAGAATATCGATTTGGTATTGCCGCGCGATAAGCTGATTGTTATGACGGGGCTTTCGGGATCGGGCAAATCCTCGCTGGCCTTTGACACGATTTACGCCGAAGGACAGCGGCGATATGTGGAATCGCTGTCCTCCTATGCAAGGCAGTTTCTGGGGCAGATGGATAAGCCGGACGTGGATTATATCGAAGGGCTTTCGCCCGCCATTTCCATCGATCAGAAAACCACCAGCCATAATCCGCGCTCAACGGTGGGAACGGTCACCGAGATTCACGACTACCTGCGCCTGATGTATGCCCGCATCGGAACGCCGCACTGCCCGAAATGCGGGCGTGAAATTCGGCAGCAGACGGTGGATCAGATTGTAGACCGCATCATGATGCTTGAAGAGCGCACGAAAATTTTCATTCTCGCTCCCGTGATTCGGGGCAAAAAGGGCGAAAACGTCAAGCTGTTGGAGGATTTGCAAAAGCAGGGCTACCTTCGTGCCCGCATTGACGGAGAAATCTACGAGCTGTCCGATCCGCCGAAACTGACACGAACCAAAAAGCATACGATTGAAGCGGTTGTGGATCGATTGGCGGTGCGCGCGGATATTCATCAGCGATTAACGGATTCCGTGGAAACGGCGTTGCGATTGGGCGGCGGACTGGTGATTGTGAAAATCATGGACGGCGATGAAATGCTGTTTTCGCAGAACTATGCGTGTCCCGATTGCGGCATATCCATTGATGAATTAACGCCGAGAATGTTTTCGTTCAACAATCCCTACGGCGCATGTCCGACCTGTTCGGGCTTGGGAACGCTTTCGAGCATCGATCCGAATCTGATTCTGCCCGACCGCACGAAATCGCTCAATCAGGGCGCAATTCAGGTTTCGGGCTGGGGCAGTGCGGACAGCGAAGACAGCATGGCGCATATGTATCTGCAGGCATTGGCGGAGGCATATCACTTTTCGCTGGATACGCCCGTTTGCGATTTGCCCGATGACGTGATTGACAAACTGCTCTACGGAACGCGCGGCGAAAAAATTCGCATCGCCTATCAGCGTGAAAGCGGAAGCGGCTCGTTCAACGCCCCCTTTGAAGGCATCGTAACCAGCTTGGAACGCCGCTATCGGGAAACGAATTCAGACGGCATGAAGAGCATGTACGAAGGCTATATGTCCGCCACGCCGTGTCCCGAATGCAAGGGGCGCCGACTGCGCAGAGAAGCGTTGGCGGTAACCATAAGCGGAAAGAACATCGCTCAGGCTTCGGAAATGTCCGTTCGAGATGCGCGCGCATTCTTTGATGGTGTTGAATTAACCGAAAAACAGCAGATAATCGCACGGCAGATTCTCAAAGAGGTGCAATCGCGCCTGAGCTTTTTGGAGGATGTCGGGCTGGGCTATCTCACGCTTGCGAGAAGCGCATGCACGCTTTCGGGCGGTGAAGCTCAGCGCATTCGCCTGGCCACGCAAATCGGCAGCAGTTTGGTGGGCGTTTTGTACATACTGGATGAACCGTCCATCGGTCTGCATCAGCGAGACAATCGAAAGCTGCTGAATACGCTGAAAAAACTGCGTGATCAGGGAAACACGCTGATTGTGGTGGAACACGACGAAGAAACCATGCTGGATGCGGATTATCTGGTGGATATCGGCCCGGGAGCGGGCGTGAACGGCGGAAGCGTGGTGGCTGCGGGAACGCCTGCGCAAATCATGGCGAATCCCGATTCGCTTACGGGGCAGTATCTTTCGGGGGCACGGCGTGTGCCGATTCCCGATTCACGGCGAAAGCCCAAGGGCTGGCTGACCGTGCACGGCGCACGGGCGAACAATTTAAGAAACATCACCGCGCGATTCCCGCTGGGCGTGATTACCTGCGTAACCGGCGTTTCGGGAAGCGGGAAATCCTCTTTGGTGAATGAGATTCTGTTCAAATCGCTTTCGGGAACGCTGAATCGCTCTCGGCTTCGTGCCGCGGCGTGCGACGGCATCGACGGAACGGAAGCGCTCGATAAGGTGATTGCAATCGACCAGACGCCCATCGGCCGCACGCCGAGATCCAATCCCGCAACGTATACGGGCTTGTTTGATCTGATTCGGGATGTGTTTGCGTCCACGCCCGATGCGAAAACTCGCGGTTACAAGGCGAATCGATTCAGCTTCAATGTCAAGGGCGGCAGATGCGAAGCGTGTGCGGGAGACGGCATTGTGAAAATCGAGATGCACTTCCTGTCGGACGTTTATGTGCCCTGTGATGTCTGCGCAGGCAAGCGTTACAACCGTGAAACGCTGGAGGTGCGCTACAAGGGCAAGAGCATTTACGATGTGCTGGAAATGACGGTGGACGAGGCACTCGATTTCTTCCGTGCGCTGCCCAAGCTCGCAAGAAAACTGCAAACCATGCACGATGTGGGTTTGGGATATGTGAAGCTGGGACAATCGTCCACCACGCTTTCGGGCGGCGAAGCCCAGCGCATCAAGCTGGCAACGGAGCTTTCCCGTGCATCAACGGGGCGCACGATGTATATTCTCGATGAGCCGACCACGGGACTGCACACGGGCGATGTGGAACGATTGAACGAAATTCTGCAGCGCCTGGCCGATGCGGGAAATTCGCTTGTGATTATCGAGCACAATCTGGATGTAATCAAAATCGCCGATTACATACTGGATTTGGGCCCCGAAGGCGGAGACGGCGGCGGAACAATCGTTGCAACGGGAACGCCCGAGGAAATCGCCGATTGCCCGCAGAGCTTCACGGGAGCTTATTTGAAGAACGTGCTGAAAAGATAAAAGAACACCGCACAGTCGGTATGAATGCCGATTTGTGCGGTGCTTTTGCGATTATTTCAGGATTTCATCGATTTTGTCGAGCTCTTCCTTTGTGAACGGAGCGGAATGCACGGCCTGAACATTTTCGATAATCTGTTCGGGACGGCTCGCACCGATCAGCGCAGAGGTAATCACCGGATCACGCAGAACCCATGCCAGCGCCATTTGCGACAGCTTTTCGCCGCGCGCAACGGCCAGTTGATTCAACGCCGCGATTTTTTGAAGCTTTTCCTCAGTGATGTCGGTGGGTTTGAGATATCGGGGATCGTGTGCCGCACGGGAATCGGTGGGGATGCCGTTGAGATATTTGCCCGTCAGCAAACCGTTTTGCAGCGGAGCAAACACGATGCAGCCCACGCGCTCTTCACGCAGAACATCGGTCAAACCGTCTTCAATCCATCGGTTGAGCATGGAATAATTCGGCTGTTCAATCAAACAGGGCGTTCCCAAAGAGCGCAGGGTTTCGATTGCACGCTTCGCCTGTTCGGGACGATAGTTGGAAATGCCGACATACAGCGCCTTTCCGCTGCGAACAATCTGATCGAGCGCACCCATGGTTTCCTCAATCGGCGTATCGGGATCCGGACGATGATGATAGAACACGTCCACATAATCCACATGCATGCGCTTGAGCGATTGATCAAGGCTGGAAATCAGGTATTTGCGGCTGCCGTGATCGCCGTAAGGACCTTTCCACATATCATAACCGGCCTTCGTGGAGAGGAACAGCTCGTCGCGATGCGTGTGCCAGTCCCGATCCATGTGAATGCCGAAATTGCGCTCGGCTTCACCGTATGGCGGCCCGTAGTTGTTTGCCAGATCAAAGTGGGTAATGCCGCAGTCGAAAGCGGTGCGCAGAATCGACTGCTGTACGCCGAAGGGCGTGATATTGCCGAAATTGTGCCAAAGCCCCAGCGAAATTGCGGGGAGCATCACACCGCTGTTTCCACAGCGGCGATAGACCATGCTGTCATAACGGTTTTCAGCGGGAACATAATTCATGTGCGTTGCACCTCCTGATGTATATGATACCGCAAAAATCGCAATTTGTCTATCGCAATGCGCAGGATTCACATCCTCTTGCGAATGCGCCTTTTTGCGGATAACCGAAATTTCAATAATAATTGTTGCAAAACGTTCACAAATCGTGTAGAATAAGAGTAAACCAAATAGAATCAGGAGTAAACTATGAGCATTAAAATTACCGCAGACAGCACTTGCGATTTGACGGAAGCACTGAAAAAACAATACGATATTTCCATCACGCCTTTGTATATTGTAATGCAGGGAAAGGCGTATCTTGACGGCATAGAAATCACGCGGGATGAATTGTTCGAGCGCGTGGCGAAAACCGGAACAATCGGCTCAACGGCGGCGGTAAATGTCGAGGATTATCGAAAATTCTTTTCCGAACATAAAGCCGACCACGAGGGAATCGTTCATTTCACCATTTCAAGCGATATGTCCTGCTGCTATCAGAATGCATGCATCGCCGCACGGGAATTTGAGAACGTGTTCGTAGTGGACAGCCGCAATCTCTCCACGGGCATCGGTCATCTGGTGATTGATGCGGCGATTATGGCGCAAAACGGCGCATCGGCGGAGGAGATTTATCAGGCAATGGAGGCGAAAAAGAGCCGCCTTGACGTGAGCTTCGTAATCAATACGCTTGAATTCCTGCATAAGGGCGGCCGCTGTTCCACGGTTGCGGCGCTGGGCGCCAATGTGCTGGGATTGAAGCCCTGCATCGAAGTGAAAGACGGAAAGATGGGCGTGGGCAAAAAATACCGCGGCCATTTGGAAAAGTGTCTGCAAAAATATGTGGCGGACCGTTTGAGCAATCCGGATACGGTGGATACCGAACGCATATTCATTACCGATTCGGGCGTTCCCGATGAAATGTTCAAAATGGTAGAGGAAGAAGTGCGCAAGCATGTGAATTTCAAGGAGATTCTTCACACGCAAGCGGGATGCACCATCTCCAACCACTGCGGTCCGAACTGTCTGGGAATACTGTTTTACAGAAAAGGATAGAGGCTGTTTATGCAAAATCGCTATGAAAAGCGAATCCTGACGATTCCGAATGTTCTTACGGCGTTTCGCATTGTAATGATTCCCGTGTTCGTCTGGCTGTATCAGGGAGGACAGAATCATCAGCTTGCGGCGCTGGCGCTGGGTGTTTCCGCACTGTCGGATGCGCTCGACGGTTGGATTGCCCGACATTTCCACATGGAAAGCAATCTGGGCCGTGTGCTCGACCCGCTTGCGGATAAGCTCACGCAAATGGCCATGTGCCTGACCCTTCTGCACCGCTATCCGATTATGCTTTGGGTGCTGATTTTCTTTGTTGTAAAGGAAGCGGCGCTTGCGGCGATGGGCTATGCCCACATGAAGCGCACAGGCGTGGTGAATTCGGCACGGTGGTACGGAAAGGCCAGCTCCATTGTGCAGTATGCGGTGATTATCGGCTTGATTCTCAGCCCCACCATCACGAACTATTCGGCATACGTGCTTTTGTCGATTTGCATGCTCACGCATGTGGTATCGTTTGTGCTTTACGGCATTTTCTATCTCCGTTCGAAGCGTAATCCGAATCACGCGGCGGGAACGGCGATGCGCCCCGTGGATTGGCAGACGATGGTGATGTACCTGCTGGGAATGGGCGGTGCGTTTCTGTTTCTGTTTACCGGCGGCGATTCAAGCCTGAAACAGGTGCTGCCCAAATTCATCTACCTGTTTTTGCGCTTTGCATCGATTGTGATTACCATGGGCGTGGCGGCCTTCTTTATCGGTGAAAGCCTGCCGCGCGAGAAATTCAACCCGGAGAAGTTCCCGTTTGCCTGTTGGAAATGGGAAAAGGAAGGCAAGATTTACGACTATCTCGGTTTGCGCTATTGGAAGACCCATGTGCCGGATATGAGCAAATACATTCCCCGCACATTCTCCAAACAGGGCAATTTTTCGCGGGATCCGAAGCATTTGCGCAAACTGGTTCTGGAAACGTGCAGTGCCGAAGCGGTGCACTGGGCGTTGATTGCCATGAGCTTCGTGTTTCCGATTTTCATGGACGAGGCGGGCATTCTGTCCATGATTCTATACATCATCGGCAATCTTGCATCGGTGGTGATACAGCGCTACAATCGCCCGAGAATTATGAAAATCGTTCACATTCTCGAAACGAGAAAGCCGCGCGTACAAAGAACAGACGACCGACAAACCGCGGAATAGCACAATCGATCGCCGAGAGAAGAGATAAGAGGAAGCTATGCGTAGATTATTGATACTGACCGCAGAATATACCGGTCACGGGCACAAGAGCATCTCCGATGCGCTGACGGAGCGATTGGAGGCCTATTCGGATTTGGAAATCAAGTGCATCGACGGTTTCGATCTGATGGACAAGATTATGAAAACGTGCGCGGAAAAGACCTACGGGCCGATTACCCGTATGCCGGGGCGTGCATGGGAATGGAACTACGCCGCAGGCGTGAAGCTCAAAACGCCGGTGCAGGGCGTTGTGCGTTCGATGATTCGATCGAGATTCACGAAGCTGATTGAAGAATTCCGCCCCGATTGCATTCTGAGCGTGCATCCGATTTTCATCGGCACCATTCTCGACCTGCTTGAAGAAATGCATCTGGATATTCCCATGATTGCGCATGAAGCCGATTTGGTGGATATTCCCGAAATGTGGTTCGACAAGCGCCTTTCGCTGGTTATGGCGCCCAGCGAGGAAGCACGGGAGTGCACAATTCGACACGGCATTCCCGCCGAAAAGGTGATTACCGTCGGCTTCCCCGTTCGCAAACGCTTTATGGGATTGCGTTCGCAGGAAATGCCGAAGCTCGAAAAAGCTCCCACGGTGACCGTGATGAGCGGTTCGGAAGGCTCGGGCAGTTTGAAACTGGTGGTGAAAAATCTGCTTCGGGGAACGAATGCTCATGTGAATGTGATTTGCGGGCGCAACAAGGCGCTGAGAAAGAAAATGCGCAAGGCGTTTTCCCGTGAATACTACGGACGTATGAATATTCTGGGCTTCGTGGATGAAATTCAGAAAATCATGGAAGACAGCGATATTCTGATTCTGCGCGCCAGCCCGAACAGCGTGATGGAAGGCGTTGCGCTGAACAAACCCGTGATTATGTTCGGACAGCTCGCAGGCCAGGAACTGCATAATCCCGATATGGTGCAGAAACACGGGCTCGGCGTTTACTGCCCCAATCCCGAGGAACTTCCCGAATGCATTCGCCGCCTTACCGAAAACGATTGTGCGCAAATGAAGCAGATTATCGCCGCACAGAGAGCCTATGCGCCCGAGGATGCTGCCGAGAAAACGGCAGAGATTCTGAATACGTATATCCGTTCGCACGAATGATTTGAATCGAAAACGAAAACAAAGAGGAACACCCGATTGTCGAAGGTGTTCCTCTTTGTTTCGTTAAGAAGCGTTTTACGGCTTGTAGGGAATGAATCTTGCGGCGGCCATGTTTTCCACGAAATGTTCCGTTTCGCTGAATTGAATGTAGGTGGTTCGCTCGCAGATTTTCTTGACCCGTTCAATGCATTCGCAATCGCACAGCGTTTTGATTGCACCGCCGAGGGATGAATTGCCCAGAATGCGGAATTTCTTCCGATCAAAATCGGGGTAAAGACCGATGGTGACGGCGGATTCCAAATTGTAATGTGCGCCGAAACCGCCTGCGAGATACATTTTCGCAATGTCTTTATCGCTTACGCCGCTGGCATCGAGCAGTGTGGCCACCATGGTATGCGCCGCGGCTTTGCAGCGAAGGAATTCGGCGATGTCGGCCTGCGTGAAATACATATCGTCGGTGAAATAAACGGCGGGAATGTCGAGATCCCGTGTTGCATCGTGCACATAACGGATTTCGGGAGCGGCCGACGGATTCAGCGTTCCGTTTGCGTTAATCCAGCCCGCACGATAGCCCTGCGCAATCAAATCCGCAATGCCCGAACCGCAAATGCCCTTCGCGGGGCAATCGCCGATCGTGTGAATGTGCAGGCGATTCTCCGAATCGATTTCAACCGCATCCACGGCGCCCGGTTCGGCGAGCATTCCGAATGCGCTCACCGCACCTTCGAGAGCGGGTCCTGCGGCGCCTGCGCCTGCCAAGAGGTATTCCCGATTGCCCAGCGCCAATTCACCGTTGGTGCCGATATCCAGAAACAGAACGGGCGCTTCGCTTTGATCCATGTCCGTAAGCAGCAGCCCCGATGTGATGTCGCCGCCGAGATAATTCGCAACGGCGGGCATGATGAATACGTTGCAATTCAAATCAAACAGCTGCAAATCGTGCGCATTCAGAAAACCGGGGGCGAGAAAAGCCGGTGCATACGGGCTTTGAAAGATGTGCCACGGATCACAGCCCAACAGCAGGTGCATCATCGTGGTATTGCCCGCCACCACCATTGCGGCAATCTCCTCGGTTTTCACATTTCCTGCAGAACAGCACGCCTCCGCCATTTCGCCGATGCTTGCACAAACCGCATTGCGCATGGCTGTGAGGTTTTCTTTATCGGCTTTCACGGAGAAAATGCGGTCGAGAATGTTGCTTCCCCAACGCACCTGCGGATTGATTTGCCCGATTCGGGCAATCACTGCGCCCGAATGCAAATCGACCAGCGCCATTTCCAGCGCCGTGCTGCCCACATCCAGCGCAATGCCGAAAAGCCGTGCACGCGTATCGCCCGATTCAATGCGAATCAGACGTGAACCGCAAGCGTCCTGCGCAACGGTTGCCGTGATTTTGTAATCCGATGCCTGCAAAACATCGGGAAGAATCTGCAGAATATTCAGCGGAATATAGGTTTCCCGACCGAGCGCACGCAAAAGCCGCTCACGATCGGCAGTCGGCTCGTCAATCTCGGGCGGAATCAATTCAAGATATTTTTTTTCGGCAAGCGCAGTCATTTTAATTCGTTATTCTCCCGATCCAGCAAATCCTGAAGCGTAATGCCGCACAGGTAATCATGAATCACTTTTTGCAAACCTTCCCATACGGGCAATGTGGCGCATTCATGACAGCGCGCGCATTCGTTGGGTGAATTCTCCAAACATGCAACCGGAACAAGCGAACCCTCCATTACCGACAGAATTTGCTCGATGGTGTAATCCTTCGGTTCGGCGGTAAGGCGGTAGCCGCCCAAAAGCCCGCGCATGGCGCAAAGCAGCTTCGCCTGAATCAACTGCATGGCAATTTGCTCAAGATATTTTTTCGAGATTCCCTGACGTTTTGAAATATCACGCAATGTGACATAGCCCGTATTCTGATTTTGAGCGATGTCGAGCATCATGCGCAGAGCATAGCGCCCTTTGGTTGAGATTTTCATTCCGATCCCTCCATATTCCTATCATAACACATTCCGAAGGAAGTTGCAATCATTGCACGCTTCTTCGAATGTCGATTGCATTGAAACATCTCTTGTCGTTTATTGAATACAAATATTGAGAAAATGTTGACAGAGGGGGGTAAACGTGGTACCATTCCTGTAAAGATTTTGTATACCGGAGCGAAAAGGGAACACTGCACAATTCGGCAGTGGTGCCGTTTAATCAGCGTATCCTTAATCACGCAGGAAAGTGTTTAAGCATACAAAGAATATCATTCGAAAGGGACGAAAGGTATGAAAAAACTGTCGTTGGAATCGGTGCTGAAGTTCATGGGAACGGGCAAAAAACTGCGCAATCGCATTATCGTCTTTGCGGTTGTGTTTGTGATTGTGGTGGTTGCTGTAATTGCGGTGTTCCACACGAATTCGAAAAATAATAAAGTGGGCGTTATCGACTTTGAAATGAACAATATCGGTGAATTGGCAACGCAAGTGGCGTATGTCACGCAAATCGATAAATTCGAGGATGCGCAGCACCTTTGGGGATGGAAAATTCCTCTGACGACGGCTTCATCCATATACAGCTATGATATCACCGTGAAAGCGGGAATAGATTTCAGCAAGATTGCCGTGAATGTGGACGAAAAAGAGAAAACAATCACATTTACGCTTCCGGAAACGACCATTTTGAGTTCGGAAATCGATTTTGACAGCCTTCAGGTTTGGGATGAATCGACCAATATATTCACGCCCTTGACCATAGAGGCTTTCAACGATAATCAAAAGGAATTGGAATCCGAAGCAATTTCGAAAGTCGAGGAAAATGGCATCCTGGAAGCGGCACGCAGTAATGCGGAGCAGCTGATTAAAGGTATGATGATTTCATCATACCCCGAAGGCGAATATGAATATATGTTCAACTAAGTGCACAGCATGGGTGCGGGCCGATAAAGGCTCGCACCTTTTTTTACGGAATCGGCGAATTTATCATAATTCCGTGCTTGTTCTGCAATCGGTATTGCATTATAATAGAATCAGATAATTATAAACCTCGATGGGAACGGATGTGCGTTATGGGTAAAATCATTGCAGTGGCGAATCAGAAGGGCGGCGTCGGTAAGACCACGACTTCGATTAACTTAAGCGCCTGTGTGGCGGAAGCGGGAAAGCGCGTGTTGCTGGTGGATATCGATCCGCAGGGCAATGCCAGCAGCGGTCTGGGCTGTTATTCGAATGAAGGCAACACGATTTACGATGTGCTGATGGGCGAATGCGAAGCGAAGGATGCCGTTGTGAATACCGAATTCGACGGATTGTGCGTGCTGCCGTCGGGCGTTGAACTGGCGGGCGCCGAAATCGAAATGGTGGATATCGAGAATCGTGAAACGCTGCTGAAGCGTGCGATGGAGAAAATTGCGGGCGATTACGATTTTATATTCATCGATTGCCCGCCGTCCCTGAGCCTTTTAACGGTGAATGCACTCACGGCGGCGCATTCGCTGCTGATTCCGATTCAGTGCGAGTATTATGCCCTTGAAGGCGTAGGCCAGCTGGTGAATACCGTGAAGCTGATGCGCAAAAAGCTGAATCTGACGCTCGGCATTGAGGGAATACTGCTCACGATGTACGATTCCCGCACCAATCTGGGCGCACAGGTGGTCGGGGAGGTTCGCAAGCATTTTTCCAAAGAGGTTTTCGAAACCATGATTCCCCGCAACGTGCGGTTGAGCGAAGCGCCGAGCTACGGCATGCCGATTCACGTTTACGATCCCCGTTCCACGGGAGCGCAGGCTTATCGTGCATTGGCGCAGGAACTGATTCACAGACAGGAGGGCTGACAGGATGGCGAAGAAGGTACAAAGAGGTCTGGGACGAGGCCTGGATGTGATTTTCGGAGATACCGCCGAGGAACAGGAAACGGTGCAGACCAACGAGAATGACCCGACGGCGGATGTTGTGCGCATGCTGCCGATTCGCTTGATTGACCCGAACCGTGAACAGCCCCGAAAGTCGTTTGACGAGGAAGCGCTCAACGAACTGGCGCAGTCCATTCGCGCGGTGGGCGTTTTGCAGCCGATTATCGTTACCCGAAACGGCGAACGGTATTCCATTATCGCAGGCGAACGCCGCTATCGTGCGTCACGTTTGGCGGAAAAGGAAGAAATTCCCGCAATCGTGCGTGATTGGGACGAACAGATGCGCCTGGAAGCCGCATTGATTGAAAACCTGCAGCGAGATAATCTCAATCCGATTGAAGAGGCCATGGGCGTGCGCCGATTGATGGATGAAACCGGTCTGACGCAGGAACAGGCGGCTCAGCGGCTGGGCAAGAGCCGTTCGGCTTTGGCGAATCTTTTGCGCCTGCTGACACTGCCCGATGCCGTTCGGCAGATGCTGATTGAAGGCAAGCTGTCTGCGGGTCACGCACGCGCGCTGGTTACCGTGGATCGCAAGCGCCAGCTTCAGCTTGCGAATCTGACCGTTCAGCAGGGATGGTCGGTGCGCCAGCTCGAACGCATTTGCGCACAGCCCGTGAAGGATGAAGTTAAAGCGCCCAAGCCCAAGCGTGATGCGCAAATCAGCAAGCTCGAAGGCATGGCACGGGAGCTGTTCGGAACGCGCGTGAAACTCGACGGCGATCAGAACAACGGGCGAATCACCCTGTATTACTACAATGCCGATGATTTGCAGCGCATTTGGGATGTTTTGGAAATGGCAAACGGAGAGAATTAAGCGATGCGCACGTATACAATCGTTCGTGAAAATGCGCCGCTGCCCGAATTAACGGGGAGGGAATTCAACCCCGAAACCTGCGCATTCACCCGTGAAACGCCCTTTGCGCCGATTGACCGATACACATGGGACACGGGCTATCGATGCGAAGCGAGGGCGTATGTCACGAAGGGTCGGGATTCGCTGAATGTGCTGCTGTGTGCGAAGGAAGCCACCATTCAAACCCGTGCGAAGGAATTCAACGGAGAGGTCTGGCGGGACAGCTGCCTGGAATTTTTCGTGCAGCCGCGTTTGGATGATTCCCGATATATGAATATCGAAACGAATGCCGCAGGCGTTATGCTGATTGGCGTGGGTTCAAACCGCCGCAACAGAACACACCTTGAGAAAATGCCCGAAAATATGGATGTGCGGCATTCACAGCATCGGGGTGAATGGTGGGCGGTAAGCTATCGAATTCCGTTTGCACTGCTGGAACGGATTTTCGGAAAAATTCCCGAACACGAAATGCGGGGCAACTTCTATTCGGTGGACGAGAGCATTCACCCGCACTTCGCAACGTGGAATACGATTGAATGGGAAACGCCCGATTTTCACCGCCCCGAATGCTTCGGGAAGCTCTATTTGTAACCGTAAAATGAACAATTCTCTTGCGGACTTGACGGCGAAACATCGGTCTGCTATAGTGAAGGAAACAGCTTTGGAGGTTAAATTATCATGTATTCGGAACAAGACGTCAAGGAAATCCGTCTAAGAATCAGAAAGTATGTGCTGATTACGGTAATCGGTTCGCTGATTCTTCTGGCGGCTTATATCATCGGCATGACGGCGCAAGTGCGTTCGCTGGCGCTGACGATGGTCGCAGGCAGTGCGACGTTTGTGTTTATCTGCTATATGTTCGTGATGTATATCTATCCGTGCGTGAAATATAAAGCGTTTCTGCGGGATATGCAGATGGGATTGACTCGAGAAGTCGATTGCGAAATTGTGGAAATCTCCGATAAAGAGGAAATGCAGGACGGCGTGCGTGTGCGCCCGATTCGCGTATACCTGGAGAGCGAACAGGATGAGCGCATTCTGTATATCAATGTTTCCAAACTGGACGAAATGCCGAAAAACGGTGCAAAGACGCATTTGAGATGCTTCGGCCGCCATATCAAGGAGGCTCAAGCGGTATAAACGGAGGACATGTGCAATGGAAAACACAAGCGTTCTGGTGTGTGTAACGGATCAGAAACGGTGTGAACGGCTGATTATCGCGGGTGCGGCGATTTCAAAGGAAATCGGAGCGCGAACGGTGGTGGTGCACGTTGCACGTGAAAACGGGAAAATGCTCGGCGGAGAAAGCACACCGCAGGCATTGGAATACCTGTTGCAGGTGTCCGTGGCACACGGGGCGGACATGGTGGTGATACGCTCGGACGATGTTGTTTCGACACTTGAAAATCAGGCGCGATCGCTGAATGCAAAGGTGATTGTGGCCGGACGTGCCGACAATTATGCGGGACACGATGTGCTCGACGATTTGGGCGAGCGTTTGCCGGAAGTGGAAATCAGAATAAAGTAATCATTCAACGCACATTCTTTTCGGGAATGTGCGTTTTTTAGGAGGAAGGATGAAGAAGCTGTTGAAAGGAATATTGATTTGCGCACTTATCGGGGCGATTCTGCTGATAAGCCTGATGACGGCGATATTCGCCTGCGCCAAACGGGAGTATCCCGCGCAATCGGCCGACTGCATTATCGTGTTGGGCGCCCGTGTTTGGATGGACGGAGAACTGAGTCTCACGCTTCGGGCACGGGTGGATGCGGCATTGGCGGCGTATCAATCGGGAACGGCGAATGCGATTATCGTCTGCGGCGGTCAGGGCGGCGATGAACCGATTAGCGAAGCCCGGGCGATGATGAATTATCTCACGGCGCACGGCGTGGAAGAAGAAAACATCCTTTTGGATGAAACCTCGGTGAATACAAAGCAGAATCTGCAAAATGCGCAGGCAATCATGCGTGAACACAACATGACAACGGCGGCGATTGTCACGAGCGATTACCATTTAACGCGTGCAATGTGGCTTGCGAAGGATTTGGGCATAGACGCCTGCGGCATCAAAGCCGATACGCCGATTCGGTTGAGCACGAAAATCGCAAACTATGCGCGTGAAAGCCTGAGCTGGGTATTCTATTGGATTCGGCGCATCTGAAAATTGCACGAGAGGGAAAGATTGTTGCATAAATGTTGACAAAAACGGTTGAAAAACAGGTAAATGTTTTGTATAATAAAACAGGCAACTAAATTTCAAGGGAGGATTTAACAATGAAAAAGATTCTGGTTGTTCTCATGGCACTGGTTCTGGCTCTGTCTACGCTGGGCGTGGCGGCCGTTGCGGAAGAAAAGCCGCTGATCGGCATTCTCGCACCCGCAACCACCCACGGCTGGGTCGGCGGCGTTGCCTACTTTGCGGAAGAGGCTGCAAAGGATCTGGATCTCAACTACAAAATCGTGACCGCTTCGGATGCAGACGAAATGTCTTCTCAGATTGCATCGCTCGTGCAGCTGGGCGCAAAGGCTATCGTTGTTTGGCCGCAGTTCACCGGCGTTGAAACCGCTGCAGAAGCCGCTCTCGAAGCAGGCGTTATCATCTACAACTTCGATATGAAGATTGATGTGGATGAGAAGTATGCGGACAATATGTACGTTCTGACCGGCGACAACTACGGCATCGGCTCTGCCGGCGCTGAGTACATCGTTGAGAAGATCGGCACCGAAGGCACCATCCTGGTGATGGACAACCCCGATTCCGGCAACGTAGGCGTGGATCGCAAGGCCGGCTTCGAAGACAAGCTCGCCGAGCTCGCTCCCGACATGGAAGTGATTACCATTGCCACCAAGTTCGATCGTGAAGCCGGTCTGAATGACATGGCGGCGGCACTGACTGCGAACCCGACCATCGATGCAGTGTTCTCCATGGACGATGAAACCTCCATCGGCGCATTGCAGGCTATCGTTGAAGCAAACCGCACGGATATCAAGGTTATCACCGGTGCAGGCGGATGCCAGGAATACTTCAACATGATGTCCGAAGAAGCCTATCAGAACATTTGGGTTGCTTCCGCAACGTATCTGCCCAACGTGATTATGCAGTGCGTTGAGAACGCCGTGAAGGTTCTCGAGGGCGAAGAAGTCGAGCATGAAATCGTTCTGGCAACCGATATTGTTGACCGTGACAATGTTGCGGACTTCCTGAATCCGGATTCTCCGTACTAATTTCCATCAATCCTTCGGAGGAGTTTCCAATCTGCGGAGACTCCTCCCTTTCAGCATAGTAAGGATGTGTTGACATGGCATTAAGTATGAAGGGCATCGATAAGTCGTTCGGTGCGAACAAGGTTCTCAAACAGGTTGATTTCTCGGTGGGCGATGGCGAGGTTCATGCGCTGATCGGTGAAAACGGTGCGGGAAAAACCACACTGATGAATATTCTCGGCGGCGTTCTGCGGCCGGATGCGGGCGAAATCCGTTTCGACGGCGAGGTGAAAAAATTCCTCGTTCCGAAGGATTCTTTGAATGCGGGAATTGCGTTCATTCATCAGGAACTCAATCTGGTGAATGACTTAAATGTATATGAAAATCTGTTCCTGGGGCGTGAAATCAGGAAGAAGGGCCTTATCGACCGCAAGGCGATGATTGCACGCTCGAAGGAAGTGCTCGCACGGCTGAATGTGGATTTGAATCCCGAAACGCCGCTGCGCACGCTGGATGCATCGTATAAGCAGATTGTCGAGATTGCTCGGGCACTGCTGTTCGATGCGCATTTGATTATTATGGACGAGCCGACCACTTCGCTGACCGATGTGGAAATCAGGCGCGTGTTCGATATGATGCGAACGGTCAAGCAAACGGGCGTGTCGATTGTGTTCATTTCCCATAAGCTGGGTGAAGTGCTTGAAATCTGCGATAAATTCACCGTTCTGCGAGACGGCGTTGTGGCACAGCAGGGCGCGATTGCGGGCGTGACGGAGCGCGATCTTGCACGGTGGATGGTCGGCCATGATGTGCGCACGGAGAAGCTCGCCAGGAATGCGGTCGTCGGTGCGGAATTGCTGAAGGTGGAGCATTTAAGCCGTGAACGGGCGTTTGAAGACGTTTCATTCACGCTTCGCTCGGGCGAAATTCTGGGATTCACGGGGCTTTTGGGCGACGGTCGAAGCGAACTGTTTCAAACGCTGTTCGGCGTGACGCCCGAATGCACGGGAACGGTTACATTAGGCGGCAAGGCGTATAAACCCAAATCCACCACCTATGCGCAGAAAGCGGGCTTGGGATATGTGCCCCGCAACCGCAAGGAAAACGGCATTCTGCCGGACTTGTCCATTTACGAAAACGGTTCGATTGCCACCTATTCGGAATTCAATCATGCGGGCTGGCTGAATAAAAAGGTACTGCGTGGGAATTTCGAACAGTGGCGCAAAGAGCTTTCCATTAAAATGGGGCATTCGGAGGATTTGATTACCAGCCTTTCGGGCGGAAATCAGCAGAAAGTGGTGCTTGCGAAGTGGTTGAGCGCCAAACCGAAAATAATGATTTTCGATAACCCGACGCAGGGCGTGGATGTGGGTGCGAAGGAAGATATTTACGATATCGTTCTCAAACTTGCGGAAAACGGCGTTGCGGTGGTAATTCTTTCCAGCGAAGCGCAGGAGATTATCCGCTTGTGCGATCGTGCGATTGTGATGTACCACGGAACGGTGCGCGGCGAATTGTCCGGCGAAAACCTGAATGACCATAATGTGATGCTTCTGGCTACCGGCGGAACACTGTAAAGGAGACGGCGTTTGAGATGAAAAAGAATAAAATTGCGGGCGTTGTTTTGATTGTACTGGCGATCGCCGTGGCGGCATTGGGAATGGCCGTAAACGGTGCGAAGACGGGAGACGGCGCATTCGCCGAAAAGTTGAATGCGGCCCGTGCACAGGTTGAACAGGTGGATGCGAAAGCGAAAGCCGTGAAGAACCTGGACACGCTGGAGAAAAAAGTCTCCAAGGCACAGGAAAGCGTTGCGGAAGCGAATGACACGGCCGCGGCGGCGCTTGAAGCCATGGATGCGCTCGATGCGGCGCTTGCGGGCGGCGAAACGGGCGATGCGGATGTCGACAGCCTGCGCAGTGCGCTTGAAAACCTGAATGCAGGCCGTGAAGCGGCGGCGGTTTATACCGAATATGCCGCAGAAGGTCTGACGGAAGCGCTCAATACGATTGATTCGGGCGTTGAAACCCTGAATGCCCTGACGGACGAGAAGATTCTGGCGCTCTACGCCTCCGTGGTCAACGATGCATTCGATGCGGTCACGGGCGCCGAAGATTCCGTTGCGTCTGTCGGCGAGGTTGCGGCGAAGGTCTGTGCGCTGACGGGCGGTGAATCCACCTATGCGGATATCGCACGCAGCGAAGCGGGAGAACGGGCGGACATTGCCGCTTGCCGCGAAGAACTCAATGCGCTGATTGCCCGTGCGGATGCGCTGAATACGGAAATCGAAAGCATTCCGCAATGGACGAAGGAAGCCGAAGATGCGGTGGCAGGCGTTTCGGGCTTGTCCGTATCCGTGGCACAGCGCCTGACGATTACGCTTTCGGACAATTTCCTGGGCGTGATGTTTACGGCGGTGCTTCTGCTGATTGTCGGTTGCGTGGTTCTGTTCCTGAGCGAGCCGTTCAAACGCCGCTGGGCGAACGACCCGGTGTTTTCCGTGGCGATGGCATTGCTGGTGATGCTGGTTTTCCAGACCTATGCGCTGGGATTCAATCAGGCCACTGTGGGCGAATGGGCGAAATTCTGGTTTGACAATACATTCAACGTATTGCGCGCGAATACGTCGGTAGGTATTGTGGCGCTGGGCATGACGCTGGTAATTATGATTGGCGGCATCGATTTGGCGGTCGGTTCGACACTGGCCGGCGTGGGCACGGTGCTGATGACCATGATTGACACGGGCGATCACGGCGTTTTGATTCGCTTCGGCATTACCGGAACGCCGGCGTTTATCATCGGTATTGCGGTTGCCCTGCTGGCGGGCATTCTGATTGGCGGATTGAACGGACTGCTGATTACAAAGGGCAAGGTGCCGCCGTTCATTGCAACGTTGGGCATTATGAATATCGTGCGCTCGGTTGCGCAGTATTTCACGAAGTCCTACACGCCGACGGTGCCGAAATCCTTCCAGAACATCGCAAACACGGTGATTCAGGGACAGCGTCCGCTGACGATTGTGTATTGGCTGGTGCTGGCGGTGATTTTCTACCTGCTGATGAAGCATACGGCGTTCGGACGTTATGTCTATGCGACCGGTTCCAACGAGCGCACCACACGCCTGTCGGGCATCAACACCGACAAAATCAAAATGAAGGTGTATATGATTTCGGGCTTTGTGGTGGCGATTGCGGCAGTGGCACAGCTTTCGCGCCTGGGCGGCATGGATGTTGCGAGCGCGGGCAACGGCTATGAATTGGATTCCATTGCGGCGGTCGTGGTCGGCGGAACGGCCATGTCCGGCGGACGGGGTTCGATTGTCGGAACGGTGCTGGGCGTTTTGATTATCGGCTTGATGAACAATCTGCTGATTCTTCTGGGCGTTGATTCCTTCTTGACGGATGCATTCAAGGGCGCGATTGTGATTGCCGCCGTGTTGATGCAGCGCAAGGAGAAAAACTAAAATATCAACGGCGCGATTTACGGTTCGCGCCGTTTGAATTCGGAGGGAAATATGGATATTCGGAAATTGATTTCGGAAATGACTTTGGAAGAGAAAACGGCCCTGCTTTCGGGCAAAGATTTTTGGCATCTCAAGGGCGTGGAACGGCTGGGCGTTGAAGAAATTATGGTTACCGACGGCCCGCACGGTCTGCGCAAGCAGGTGGGGCAGAGCGACCATGTTGGTTTGAATGCCTCCGTACCGGCCACGGCATTTCCCACGGCGGCGGCCACGGCTTGTTCGTTTGATCGTGATTTGCTGTATGAAATGGGCACTGCGCTGGGAGATATCTGCAAACAGGAGGATGTTGCGGTTATTCTCGGTCCGGGTGCGAATATCAAGCGTTCGCCGCTTTGCGGACGCAATTTCGAATACTTCTCGGAAGACCCGTATCTTGCGGGTGAAATGGCGGCGGCGCACATTCAGGGCGTTCAGAGCCGCAATGTCGGCACGAGCCTGAAGCATTTTGCGATGAACAATCAGGAAACGCGCAGAATGTCGGTGAATGCCGTTATCGATGAGCGCACGAAGCGTGAAATCTATTTGACTCCCTTTGAAATCGCCGTCAAGAAGGGCAAACCGTGGACGGTGATGTGTTCGTACAACAAAACCGACGGCGTTTATTCCAGCGAAAACAAGTGGTTGCTGACGGATGTTCTGCGCGGAGAATGGGGCTTTGACGGGCTGACCATGACCGACTGGGGCGCCTGCAACGACCATGTGGAAGGCGTTCGCGCGGGCATGACGCTTGCGATGCCGACATTGGGCGATGCGGCGGATAAGAATCTTGCCGAAGCGGTGCGCAGCGGACGGTTGGATGAGAAATATGTGGATGCGGCGGCGGAACAGGTGCTCAAGCTGATTGAGAAAGCGACTGCCGATCGCACCAAGGATCCCGATTTCTTCCTGGGCGTTCAGCATCATCTGGCGCGCAAAATCGCCCGTGAATGCGCCGTGTTGCTCAAGAACGACGGCGTGCTGCCGCTCAAGAGCAAGGGCAAAATCGCATTCATCGGTGCATTTGCCGAAACGCCCCGCTATCAGGGCGGCGGCAGTTCGCACATCAACGCTTCCGAAATCACCAATGCATTGCAGGCGGTGCGTTCGGTGGCAAAGGTGGATTATGCGCAGGGCTATACCATCAAGGATGATTGCGTGGATGCGAAGCTTCAAAGCGAAGCGGTGGAACTGGCGAAGGATGCCGATGTTGCGGTATTGTTTGTCGGATTGACCGATGCGTATGAATCCGAAGGCTACGACAGAAAGCATATGCGGATGCCTGAAAATCAGCTTGCGCTGATTGATGCGGTTTGCGAAGTGAGCAAGCAGGTTGTGGTGGTGCTGCACAACGGTTCGCCGGTTGAAATGCCGTGGGCAGACAAGGTCAACGGCATTCTGGAAATGTATCTGGGCGGCCAGGCGGTCGGCGGCGCAACGGTGGATTTGCTGTTCGGTGCGGTTTCGCCGTCGGGCAAGCTGGCGGAAACGATTCCGATGTGCCTTGAGGACAATCCGTCCTATCTGAATTTCCCCGGAGAAGGCGATCGGGTGGAATACCGGGAAGGACTGTATGTCGGCTATCGCTGGTATGATGCCAGAAAGATGGCGGTGCGCTATCCGTTCGGCTACGGCCTGAGCTATTCCGAATTCGAATATTCCAATCTCTGCGTGAACAAGGAAAAATTCGCACAGGGCGAAAAGGTGATTGTTTCCGTTGATGTGAAGAATATCGGCCGCATGGGTGCGAAGGAAGTGGTCGAGCTGTATGTGCATTCCGCACATGAAGGTGTTTCCAGACCGATTCAGGAATTGAAGGGCTTTGAAAAGGTATACATCGCCCCCGGAAAGACCGAAACGGTGAAGTTCGAATTGGATTCGCGTGCATTTGCGTATTATGAAACCGAGATTCACGATTGGTATGTCGAGGGCGGCGAGTATGAAATCCGAATCGGCGCATCCTCTCGTGATATTCGCCTGACGAAGATGATTGAAATCGAAGCGGGCAAGCCGATTCCGATTCATGTGACAATGGATACCACGTTCGGCGATTTGATGAAGATTCCCGGTTCGGAAGAGATTCTCAAGCCGCTTATGGCGGGGCTTGTACAGCAATTCGGCAGCACGTCCGAAGATGATCCCATGAGCGGAATGATGGATGCGATGGTCGGATTCATGCCGATTCACAATATGAAGTCGTTCGGCGGCGATCAGGTTACGGACGAAATGCTCAACGGCCTTGTTGCGGCGCTCAACGATATTCAGAAATGAATGCGTTGCTGATTGCTTTTCCGTATATCGAAACCGCATTGCTTGCGGCACTGTTTGCGGCAATACAGGCGGAGAAACCGATTTTTCCGATTGTGTGCATAGGAATCGTTGCGGCTGCGGCTTTGATTGCGGCCTTGATTGCGGCAATTCGAAATGCCGCAAAAGGGCTGAGCGCCGAGATGAATCTGCGAATCAAGTTGATACAGATTCCTATATATGTATTCAATTTTGCGCTTGCGATTTTGGGGTTTCTGATGGGCGTGTTCGGAATGGTTCCGCTTCTGTGGGCGGCCTCGCTTGATGCATTCACGATTCTGCTCACGGGAATCAGCGCCGTAGGCTGTACACGAAAGCTGTTTCGTGAAGCGAGAATCTCAGGCAAACAGGTCGTTTGGATGACAATCGGCGGCTTTGTATATTGCGCAGATGTTGTGGTTGCAATACTTTTGCGGCATAAGGAGAAACAATAAATCAAACGGCATGGCGGAATTCACCATGCCGTTTTTCACTTTTCCTGCACGTATTGGGAAGGCGTCATGCCCGTCATTTCGTGAAAGCGGCGCGAGAAATATAGCGGATTCTCAAACCCCACCGAGGCGGCCACGGCTTTTACGGACAAATCTCCTCGGCGAAGCAGTGCACAGGCGTGGCGAATGCGCACCTGCGTGAGCACCTGCATGGGCGTGAGCTTCAGTTCGGACACGAACAATCGATACAGCTGACTGCGGCTGATGCCGACGTGCGCGGCGACATCCGTGATGCCGATGGGCAGCGCATAGTGGTTTTCAATGTAAGCACAGGCGCGGCGAACGCTGCTGTCACGTTCGTGGGTGAAACGGGAGGGGTGCTCTTGAATCAGCAAGGCCAGAAGCTGATACATAAGCCCCGTCATGGTGGCGGATTCGTGAAAGAGACTTCCGCGCGCGAAATAAATCTGCATAATCAATCGGCAGACCGATTCTCCCGCATCGCGCAGAACGGGCGTTTGCAAATCGATGTGCTCCACCAGCTGTTCGGCATCGGTTCCGTGAAAGCCCACCCAGCAATATTCCCATGGATCGTCCGCACTCGCCTGATAGCAGATGCGCATGTCCGGTCGGGAGAGAAACAAATCGCCCGCATGAAGCTCGAGACGCCGATTATCGGCCTCGTAGAATCCGCTTCCGGAAATCACATAATGAATCAAATAGTGATCCCGAACGCCGGGCCCCCAACGGTAACTCGGTTCGCAGCGCTGTAAACCCGTGTTGCAAACGTTGAGCGCCGTCAGCTCCAAAGAGGGATATTTATAGGAATGTTTGTAGAGCATGGCTTCCTACCTCCGTTTCAATGCCATTGTATCATGTTTCGGCAACAGATGCAACAAAAATGCATGTCTGCGCATAAAACCTTTATTGCAAACGCAGGGCATTCGCGATAAAATCAAATCAGATAAAAAACGGAGGGGGTAATCATTATGAAGGTATTGGTGACCGGCGGTGCCGGATTTATCGGAAGTCATACTTGCGTTGAACTGCTGAATGCGGGACACGAAGTGGTTGTGATTGACAATTTCGTCAATTCCAAGCCGGAGGCACTTGAGAACGTCCGCAAAATCACGGGTCGTCCCGTAACGCTGTACGAGGCGGATCTGCGCGATCGCGCGGCGGTAAAGAAGCTGTTTGATGAAACAAAGATCGATGCCGTGATTCACTTCGCCGGATTGAAGGCCGTTGGCGAGAGCGTTGCAAAGCCGATGGAGTATTACGACAACAATCTGGTCGGATTCATGGTTCTGGCAGAAGAAATGCGCGACCACGGCGTGAAGAAGCTGGTATTCTCCTCTTCCGCAACCGTGTACGGCATGAATAACCCCGTTCCTTTCCGCGAGGATTATCCGACATCCGCAACCAATCCTTACGGCTACACGAAGGTTATGATCGAGCAGATGCTCAGAGACAT
>CAVHAH010000009.1:20694-23711 GCA_963633785.1 bacterium | reverse complement strand
GTCATATTGGCCGCAATCGTGATGCCCAGGAACAGCGTTACCAAATTGGCAAGCGTTTTCTGAGCCGTTTCCGACAGACCGTTCAAAACGCCGCATTCACGAATCAAATTGCCGAACATCAGGAAGCCGATCAGCGCAACGCTGCGCGGAGAAATCAGGCCCGCCAGAATGGTAATGACAATCGGGAACAGAATCTTCGTGGTTTTCGAAACCTCGTGCTGAGCATATTCCATGCGAATCAGGCGTTCCTTGCGCGTGGTGCATAGCTTAATCACGGGCGGCTGTATAATCGGCACCAGCGCCATATAGGAATACGCCGCCACAACGATTGCGCCGATATACTCGGATTTCATGATGTTCGCCACAACGATGGAAGTCGGGCCGTCCGCCGCACCGATAACGGCAATCGAAACCGCATCGGCAACGTTGAAGCCCAGCAATTTTGCCATCAGCAGTGTGAAGAAAATGCCGAACTGCGCCGCCGCACCGAAAATCATCAGCTTCGGATTGGAAAGCAAGGGCGTAAAATCAATCATCGCACCGATGCCCACGAACAGCAGCAACGGGAAAAGCTCGTTTGCGATGCCCGCATCATACAAAATCGTCAATGCGCCCGCTTCTTCATAAATCTTCTGCGTAATCGCACCGGACAACGGCAGGTTCGCAAGAATCGCACCGAATCCGATCGGCAAAAGCAAAGAAGGTTCCATTTCCTTCTTGATTGCCAGATAAATCAGTACCGCACCGATGGCCCACATCACAAGCTGCTGCCATGTCAGCGCCCCTATCGGTTCCAATAGACTGTTCAATGATGCCGACAAACTATTCAACTGAATCCCTCCGTTTGATTGATAGTCTTTTTTATAGAAAAAACGAGACTTTCTGCGTAATGAATACGCAAGAAAGTCTCGCTATTTCATTCAACTGCGGGTCGTCTTCGACCGTACTGACGCAGATTGAAACGGATTGCTCCGCCAGCTACTCCCCTTCGTGCTCCGGGTTATAACACTTTTTCCGTTCGAAAATACATCGATTCAACAATGTTTAGGCTTTAAGGTAACACCACACAAATGAGGTGGTACGATGGATTTTTGCAGCTTCCGGATACCGCAAAAGGCGCATTCAGCGTCACCGCCGAATTGTGCGGGGTTGCCTTAGTTTTCATCCTCGCCAAGCTGCTGACGTATGGAACGCAACTGTCCGCACGCTTCCGCAAGATGATTTTCTGCGCTTTCAATCAATTTATATGCATCGTGATTCGCCTTCAAACGCATTTCGTCTGCGTCCACACGGGCATCGTTGCGAATGCTGCGTGCCTCATCGTTTGCACGGCGCACCACTTCGCTTTCGGAAACCATGCGGTCCGCACGCTCACGAGCTTCCGCGACAATGGCATCTGCTTCCGCTTCCGCATCGGCGATGTTCTGATCCACTTGCTTTTTCGCCGCTTCCTTCGCCATTCTGGTGCGCATTTCGGCGCTGGCCACCATGCGTTTGGCCGTTTCGGAAGCATCCGAGAGAATGCGATCCTTTTCCTTATTCATATTCCGACAAAACTGAATGGTCTCAGGGAGATTTTTCTCCAAATCGTTCAAAATCGCCAAGCAGGAATCGCTGTCGATAATCGTACGCCCGGTCAGCGGAATGCGTTTACCCCTCTCGATCGTATTGCGCAAAAGCTCGAGAAGCTGCATAAAATAGCCGTTATCATCAATTTCTCCATCCTGCGCTGCCGCGGAATCCTGTTGAATTTCAGGCGTATCCTCCTCGCGGGATTCGAGCTCTTCTTCCGGGTAAAACTGCTGGTCGCGATCCATCTTAGCCCTTCCTTTCCGTTTGCGGATGCACTCCGTAAACGTCATAGATTTGTTGAATGATTTCCGCAGGCACCATCCTGTCAATCGGGGCGCCGTGATACGCGCAATCGCGTACAATCGTAGAGGAAATCATGCTGTATTCCGGTCGGCTGGTCAAAAACAATGTTTCAACACCGCCGATCAGACGATTGGCTTGCGCCATTTGCATTTCAAAGGTGATATCGTCCGCTCCGCGCAAGCCGCGAACAATCACGTCCGCACCCTCGCGGCGAACCAGGTCTGCCAGCAGACCCGTTGCGGAAACCACGCGGACATTTTTCAATCCCGCAGTGACTTTCCTGAGCATCTCCTCGCGCACTTCCACGGAAAACAGATATTGTTTCGCCGTTTGCGAAAGCACCGCAACAACGAGTTCGTCAAACACTTCGCTTGCACGAACGATAATATCCATGTGCCCGTTGGTCGGCGGAGAGAAACTTCCTGCGTATATCGCTCTCATGTGGCCTCCCTGACGAATTCAATGCTCGTGGTGCCGTAGGTACGCACATCATAACACTCGAATCCGTTCGGTAATTGAATCCGAGCCTCCGCCGCCCGTTCGAGCAGGCAAACGCAATCGGCATTCAAAAGACCTCTTGTGCGCAATCGGGAGAGCGCATCCGAATAGGCGTCAATCATGCGGTACGGAGGATCCAAAAATACCAAATCAAAGCGTACCTCCCGCACGGTATCGATTGCGGTACGGTAATCGGCTTTTATGATTTGAATTCTTTCCGACTTCGCCTGTTTCAAAACGGCCTCGGCGTTGCGCTCAATCGCGCGAATCGCCTCCCGACCGCTATCGACAACCACGGCATGCTTTGCGCCCCGGCTCAACGCCTCAAGCGCCATCGCACCCGTTCCGCCGAACAGGTCGAGCACCTCGGCATCCCATATCCGACCATTCAGAATATTGAATACCGATTCGCGTATCCGATCCGCAGTAGGCCGCGTATCCTCGCCTGTCGGTGCGAACAATTTCCGTCCGCGGGCTTCTCCTGAAATGATACGCATAGTTCACCCATTCGTTTTGTCGTAATTATATCACAATTCAATCGATTTTGCAATTGAATTTTTCGAAATTTTATCAAATTTCGGGTCTCATTGAGCGCGGCAGCTTATTTTTTCTGACGATTCTGGATCTGGCCTTCGCGCGGCGGC
>CAVHAH010000009.1:14771-20684 GCA_963633785.1 bacterium | reverse complement strand
CTTCCAAAGCTTCGGTCCCTGCATATAGCCGAAGAACTGCACCAGCGGCAGCAGGAACGGAGAAAGCATCAAAACCAGAATGATATCCGTGGTCAAAAACTGATAGGTTTCGTGCCAAATCGCAATAATCGGCCAATACGGAACCGTAATCACCCATGAAATCACGCGGGAGATAACCTGCGCAGCCTCGGATGCGGAAGTAATCGTGAGAATGATATAAATCGAATTGATAATATAGGAAACCGCCGCTCCCGCAAAAATCGAGCGAATGCCGTTTGCCTTGCTCCACATCTGCGAAAGCATCTTTTTGTCTGCCTGTTCCACGCCGATATCCGCAACGGATTTCGAAACGGCGCAGGCTTCATGGCCTGCATTCTGTCCCAGTCGGAATACGAGCACGCAGCTGCCCAGCAGAAGTGCAAGGCCGAAACCGACCCACACGCCCGTGATGCCGATAGAGAATGCCATAAACCCGATAACGACCAGCAGCACCTTCGTTCCCAGCGTGCTGCGCCACATTTCCTTTACGCTCAATGCCAACGCTCCTCTCAGTTGTCCGCGTATACGCGCTTAACGCGCGCCGTGAATCCGAGCATGATTTCATATTCAATGGTTTCCGCCTTTTCCGCCAGCTCGTTCGGCGTGATTCGGTCGTCCCCCTGTGATCCCATCAAAACCACTTCATCGCCCATTGCGGCTTCGGGAATATCCGTGATGTCCGCCATGAGCATATCCATGCAGACGTTGCCGATAATCGGCGCACGCCGTCCGCGAATCAGAACCTCCGCGCGATTCCCCAATATGCGCGGATAGCCGTCGCCATAGCCAATCGGCACGGTCATCACCCGTGTTTCGCGTGTTGCGGTGAATGTTCTTCCGTAGCCCACGGTTTCGCCCGGCTGAATGGTTTCTATGCGAACGGGCATGGAAACCAGCGTTTGCGCATACCGAAGCGCTTTCACTTCCGGCATTCCGCCGCCGTAAAGCGCAATGCCCGCGCGCACCATATCGTGCTGATAGTCCGGATTCAGCATGGCCGTGCTGGCCGCCGCATGCGCAATCGGGTTGAATCCCGCCGCACGCACCGCATTCACAGCGTGTTCAAAGCGAGCGTTCTGATTTTTCGTGAATTCGGGATCGCTTTCCGCAACGCAGAAGTGGGTGAAAATTCCCTCCATTGCAACGTGCGGACATTCGCGCCATGCTGCAAGCATTTCCTCGAGTTTGGCATCGCCGCGCACGCCGATTCGGGTCATCCCGGTATCGATTTTGAGATGCGCTTTCGCCGTAACGCCGAGTTTCTCTGCTTCGCTTTCCATCACACGCAGCATTTCGGGTTCGTAAACCGCCTGCGATGCGCCGATAGCCACCGCTTCCCGAAGGCTTTCCTCGTTTGCGCCGCCGAGAATCACAATCATCTTATCGATGCCCGCATTGCGCAGTTCACGCGCCTCTTCGCCGATTGCCACCGCAAACGCATCCGCAACGCCGCTCAATGCCTTCGCCAGGCGCACTGCTCCGTGTCCATAGGCATCCGCCTTGACCACGCACAGCATTTTCACGTTTTCGGGAACCGCTTTTCGAAGTACATGCGCATTTTCCACCAGTGTCGGAATGGAAATTTTCAAATATGTCTTTCTCATGGGCGCCTCCCGATTCTCTGATTCCTATGAGAATTCATTATACCTTATTTATGTCAAAATTGCAACATATTCGCCTCAATTCCACCAAAATTCACATTTCTTCATTCTGCACGCAACAAAACGCACTTTCTCTTTGTAAAAACAAGCTCTTCGTTGGGGAAAAATCAAAACTGCGCGGTTGAGCGGTTGCGAAAAGTCGCAAAATGTGTATAATATAGAATCAGAAATTGTTTGGGAGGAATATTTCAGATGAAACACACCCTGAAGGCGCTGATTGCGCTGATGATGCTCGCTGCGATTCTGCTCACCGGCTGTTCGCAAAAGTCGGACACGCTCAAGAACATCGAATCGCAGAGAAAGACCATCGAGGAGAATTTCAAGACCGTTGTGGTTGAATACGACGGCGGCACGATTACCGCATTGGAAGCAATGCCCATTTTCGCCTCTTATTATACCTATTATTACCAGCTGTATTCCATGTTCGGCATGTCCATTGATGACGAAACCATCAGCGAATTGAAAAACTACGTGGCGGAATATATGCTGCAGAACCGTTTGCTCGCGGACGAGTTCGACAAGCGCGGTCTTACGCTGGACAAAACCGAAGATGAATACAACACCGAATCGGATGAAAACTACAATTCTCAGCTTGAATCCTATATCAGCCAGCTCACCGACTACACCGAGGAAGAAGCCAAAGCCTATGCGGAAATGGTTCTGTACAGCAGCGGTTTGACGATTGAAAACAACCGCGCGCTGACCATCCTAGGTGCAAAGGCCGACAAGGTCGTGGCGGCCATCGAGGACGAAGCGCCCCTGCCCACCGAAGACGATCTCTCCGCCTATTACACGGAGCGCCTTGCCGCAGACGAGGAAACCTACACCGCAACACCCACCGGCGTTGAATCCGCAATGTCGAACGGCAGTTCCGTTTGCTGGATGCCCGAAGGCTACCGCACCGTAAAGCACATTCTGGTGATTCCCGAAGACGATGTGCTCAGCGCCGTGACGGATGCCCGCAATTCCCTGACCACGGCTCAGACCGCTCTGGCTTCCCTGGAAAACGAGTTGGCCGAAGTCACTGCCGCCGCAGCCGATGAAACCGCCGAAGCGAAGACGACCGAAGCTGTTGAAGCCGAGGCAACCGAAGCTGTCGAAGCCGAGGCCACCGAGGCCGTTGAAGTCGAAGCCACCGAAGCCGTTGAAGCCGAAGCTACCGAAGCGCCCCGCACTGCCGAAGATGTGCAGGCGGACATCGACGCAAAGAAGGCGGAAATCGTTGAACTGGAACAGGCGGTTGCCGATGCCGAATCCGCGTGCATTGCCTCTGTACAGGAAAAACTGGATGCCATTTATGCGGCGCTTGAAAGCGGCAGCGATTTTGAATCCGTGATGGATGAATACGGCGAGGATCCGGGCATGCAGAGCGAGCCGAACAAGACCACCGGCTACTATGTCCGTGAGGATTCCGTAATCTGGGATGCGAATTTCACCGCCGGTGCCATGGCGCTTGCGAATGTCGGCGATTATTCCGCAGAGCCCGTGATTTCTTCGAGCGGCGTGCACATCATCTACTACGCATCCGATGTAACGCCCGGCGCGGTTCCGTTTGAATCCGTTCACGATACCCTCGAAGCCGAAAAGACCGAGGATATGCGTTCCGATTACCTGAACGAACAGTTGAACGCCATGACGGAAGCCGTCAATCCCGTTTACCACACGGATGAGTGGAACATCCAATAAACCGTCAAAAGGCTCCTGCGAATTTCGCAGGAGCCTTTTTTATGCGGCAATAAGCCGTTTTATCCGACCTGTACCGACGGGAACAGCTGTGCGTCGGTGTGCGGCAGGAAACACGCCGCCACGAACTCGTCCATATAGCCGGGTTCGGTGGAAAGCTCAAGATAGGTCATACTGCGTGCCAGCTCGGCGATTTTCTCTTCGGACTGTGCGCTGGTCAGCATGGCGTATGCGCCCGAGAGCGAAGAGTTTCCGATATAGCTGAACAGGCTGATATCGATATCCGGAAGCATTCCGATGGTCACGGCATTGCGCATATTGATGCCGCTGCCGATGCCGCCCGCCACATAGACGTGGCTGAGAACGCTCGGGTCCATGCCCATGCTCGAAAGCATCGTCATGGTTGCGGAGAAAATCGCGCCCTTCGCACGAATGAACGAATCGATGTCCACCTCGTTAATCGCAACATCGCGAACGCCGCCCGTTTCTTCCTTGAATGCGATGATGTAACTGCCCATTCCGTTTTCATCATGGCGAACACGGCGTCCTTCACGAGAGAACTTGCCCTTTCCGTTGATGATGCCCGTGCGGAACAGCTCGGCGATGATATCGATAATGCCCGATCCGCAAATGCCCACGGGATGTTCGGTATTGCCGATGGTGGTAATGGTCGGTTCCATGGTGTCGATATCGATTGAACAGGAATCGATTGCGCCGTCCGTTGCACGCATGCCGCAGGAAATATCGCCGCCTTCAAACGCAGGACCTGCCGAACAGGCGCAGCTCATCAGAAATTCATTGTTGCCGAATACCAATTCGCCGTTTGTTCCCAAATCGATAAACAACGCAAGTTCTTCTTTATTCCACAGCATGGAAGCGAATGCGCCCGCCGTGATATCGCCGCCGACATAAGAACCGATATTCGGCGCCAGCAACAGTTTGGCCTCGGGATGCAGCCCCAGGCGCAAATCATTTGCACGCATCGTGTCCGCATGGAAGAACGACGGAATATACGGCTCCATGCGCACCGGATCGGCATCCAGACCCAGCAGCAGATGATTCATGGTGGTGTTGCCTGCAATGGCGGTGCGATAAATGCGTTCGGGCAGCAGCTTTGCACTGCGGCACATTTCCCGAACCAGCGGGCAAATGGATTCATCAATCACGGCCTTTTGCAGCCGTTCGCTTCCGCCTTCTTTGGAGGCTTCAATGATGCGGTTGATAACGTCTGCGCCGTAGCGAATCTGACCGTTGCCCGTGGACGCCTTCGCAAGCACGTTTCCGTTTTCCATGTCAATCAGAATGGCAGCTACCGAAGTCGTGCCCAGGTCGATTACCAGTCCGGCAATCGGTGAATTATCCGTTGCGGGCAATACGTCGAGCACGCGCACGGTTTCGCCTTCGTTTTCGTAAATCACGCGCACTTCGAATGCGCTTTCACGCATCACACGCGCCAGATTTTTAAGCGCTGCATACGTAATCTGCACATTTTCCGTGCCTGTTTCTTCACGCAGTTTCCACGCAAGGCGTTCATTGTCCGGAAGTGTATCGTCTACGGTCGGTTCGCTCATGGCGATGTGAATGCTCTTCAGATTATTGCCGAATTCGATACCCGCCTGTGCGATTTCGGCTTTGGTATCGTTGAATATTTTCAGTTCCTTCGGACTGGAAATATCCGCAACGCGCATTCTGCTGCGATAAGCGGAAGCAATGTCGGGAACTTCTACCGTGACATCGCTCACAAGCTTGCTCACGCAGGAAAGCCGCCAGCCTTCGGCATATTCGGCTTCGGTGATGTGGCGCGTCTGCGGAGAATCAAGCGTTCCCTGCACCAGCTTCACGCGGCATTTTCCGCACGCCCCGTTACCGGAGCAAGGAGCATCGATGGCGACATTCGCACGGCGTGCCGTTTCAAGAAGATTGTCCCCCTCTGTCGCATGAATCACGACTTCGGATCCGTTAACGAGAAAAGTTACAGAAACCATAATTTCCCTCCGCCCGCAATTTCTGATTTATGTGAATACCTATACGGCATTCCCTTTTGATTTCTTTTTCCTTATATTATAACAAGCTGTTTGTGCCTTGTCAAACAAAATGCGGCTCGAACCGTTCGAATCGAGCCGCAGACAATTTTTTCGGGAGCAGGGGCGCATCGGCACTGCGCCCCTATGCTTCTATTTTTTCGACACGTGCGGGGGACACGCGGATCAGGCGCCGGCTTTCAAAGCGCATGACCTCAATCGTCGAAAGACAGAAAAAGAACGGGCTTCGGTTTTCTTCCGATCAAGCCCGTTCTTTTGCCAATGAGCAATCCGCACGAAGAAAAACTCCGCACGTCTGTATGCAAAAGGAACATATCATTCTTGATTCCGAAGAAAGCCGTATGTATCATTCGCAGGCAGGTCTTCTGACTCGGTTTCATCGCAGCGGCGCAGTCTTCTCGATATTCCATCAATGACTTGTTGCGCTCTGCTCCGCCTCACAGCAGCGGTCCTGTCGGAGAATCGCACTCCGTTCCCTTTTCACCCGC
>CAVHAH010000009.1:0-14761 GCA_963633785.1 bacterium | reverse complement strand
CACCCGCACAATGTGCGGACACCTGTGAACGCCCTATATTCGAT
Source organism: bacterium (assembly GCA_963633785.1). Taxonomy (GTDB): domain Bacteria; phylum Bacillota; class Clostridia; order Christensenellales; family Aristaeellaceae; genus Faecivicinus. Next base: position 14,717 of record CAVHAH010000009.1, on the reverse strand, counting down.
TTCAGTTTGATTGTATCACAAAATCTGCCGCTTGTAAAGTGTTTTTATTGACAAATTCCCGTTTCCCGATTACAATACGATGGAAAGCGGTGAATCGATTATGCCCAAGAGAATGTATTTATCCACGCTGTCGCAGGATGCGCCCATGCTGGCGCAGAAATATGCGCTCGGTCTTGAATTGGATCATTTCTGCACGGCGGCGAATATGGATTGTGATTTTGAACGTTGGGACAAAGCCGTTCGCGCGGATATGCGGTATGCCTCGCATTTCGTTCTGCACGCCCCTTTTGCGGAGCTGACGCCCTGCGCCATTGATCCCATGATTCGTGAAGTTTCGCTCAAACGCCTGCGGCAGGCGGCGAAGCTGTGCGCTTACTACGGCATTCATCGAATGGTGGTGCATTCGGGATTTCAGCCGAAGGTCTATTTCCCCGAATGGTATGTCGATCAGGCGCCGACATTCTTTCGAGAGCTTTTGCGGGATTTGCCGAGCGATTTCGAGCTTTTAATCGAGAATGTGCTCGACCCGCAGCCGGAGCTGCTTTTGAATACCGTTCGGGCTATCGACGATCCCCGTGCGCGCGTTTGTCTGGACGTCGGCCACGCATTCACGGCTTCTCAAGAGCCGCCGCTTCACTGGATTGAGGTGCTCTCCCCCGTTCTTTCGCACTTGCATTTGCACGACAACGATGGTTCATGGGATTTTCATATGCCGCCGGGAGACGGAAAAATCGGCTTTCCCGCATTGTTTGATACCCTCGACGCCCGCGTTCCCGATGCCACATGGACATTCGAATGCCCCGATGCCGCGGGATGCATTCGCAATCTGCGTTCGTTCGGAATTCTGTAAAGCAATACCGCACAATTCGCCGTTGAATTGTGCGGTATTGTTTTAACCGGAAATCATCGTTCCCGAATTCATTGTATTGAGAATGGTTCTGATGCGCTCCGTGCAGGCGAGCATCGCCGCCTGGGCATCATCGGTCGCCTTTCCGGACTTGAATGCCGTGTCGTACTGCTCAAACGCATTCTCGATTGCGCTTTCATCCGATGCGGACAGAACGGAATTCTTCTCGCCGAATCCGTTTGAAAGGGCGGTATTCAGCGTTCTTGCGGCGAGGAAGCATTCTTTCATGCCGGGCAGAAGATCGTATTGCACATCCACGCCCGGAACGCTTACCTGGTCGAACGTCTGGCACATCATGTACAATTCTGTATAAATGCTGTCGCTCAATTCATTCCGCGCCTTTGCATATTGATTTTGTATATTCGTTCTCGCGGAAATGTTTATGCAAAGCATAATCACAAGTATGATTATCAGCGCATACGGTATCCAATGCAGCACTTTTTTCCAGCTTATGTTCGATAAATCGAGCTCTTTAACCTCCATTGGTTTCTCTTCCTTTCTTCTGATAAAATGAATATTTCCGTTTATATGATTGCATACATTTTTGTATATGCACTGTATACGCATATTTTAATACGACAAATATTCACTATTTCCTGCATGAATATTGTGAAATAATTGCATATATACATCGTATATTCGCCCATGTTTGAGCATATTTTATGCATTCGTGTGATTTCGCTTCATATTGTCGCCGAGTTTTCTTCATATTCGGTTGCGCAAGGGAATCTCCTTGTGGTATAATAGAAAAAAACTCTGGGAGGAAAATATCGTGCGTACGGGCAAATTTCTTTCGGATACCGTTTCGGTTCTGGTGCTTGGCAGTGCAAATTTCGGCGGCACCATCGGAAAATCACTTGCGTTTGAGATTATGGACGCATACGCCGAAATCGGCGGCAATTTCATCGACACGGCACACGTCTACGGCGATTTCGAAACGCCGAAAAACGGTGAAAGCGAGCGTGTAATCGGTCAATGGCTGCACGCGCGCCATAATCGGGGCAAAATTTTCCTTGCCACAAAGGGCGCTCATCCCGTATTGGGACACATGGACGAGCCGCGCCTGTCCCGCGAGGAGATTCGCCGAGATATTCGGGAAAGTCTCGATTGCTTCGGTTGCAATTTCGTGGATGCGTTCTTTCTGCATCGCGATGATTCCACCCGTCCCGTGGGCGACATTATGGAAACCATGCAAAGCCTGATTGACGACGGATTCACCCGCTCGATCGGAACATCGAACTGGACCACCGCGCGCATTCGTGAAGCCAATGAATACGCCTTGAAGCATCACCTTACGCCGTTTTGCGCCAATCAGCCGCAGCTCAGCCTTGCAAAGCAGATGATTGTGGAAGACCCGACGCTCGTGCCCGCCGATGCCGAGATGATTCAGCTGCATCGGGAAACGCAAATGGTTATGACGCCGTTTTCTTCTCAGGCAAAAGGCTTTTTCACAAAGCTCGATCAGCTCGGCGCAGACAATCTGCCCGACAAAGCCCGCAGGCGTTTCCTGTATCCCGAGAATCTCGAAGTGTATTCCAGAATGAAGATTCTGCAGGAAAAGACCGGTTTGTCCGTGGGCGCACTCGCGCTGGCATGGATGACCAATCAGGATTTCCCGATTTTCCCGATTGTCGGCATCAGCAAGCCCGAACAGGTATCGGCCTTGAAGGAATCGGGGGATGCGGTGATTACGAAGGAAGATTGCGATTTCCTGCGTAAGCTGTAATTTTACCGCATCGGCGTTGACAAGGCTCCTTATTTGTGCTAAATTGTATTCTGTACGTATAGGGTTTATCCCGCACACGACGTTATTTTGAAAGGAATGATTTTCATGAGCCAGCTTCGTGGCGCTTGCATTATCGGTCAGTCCGGCGGTCCTTCTTCCGCCATCAACGCTTCCGCTTACGGTGCAATCAAAACCGCACTGGAATCCGATGCCATCACCCAGGTTCTGGGCGCTTGCAACGGCATCAAGGGCGTTTTGGATGACAATCTCATCGACATGGGCAAGGAAGATCCCGCAGAGCTTTCTCTGATGAAGTACACCCCGTCTTCTGCGCTGGGTTCCTGCCGTTATAAGCTGAAGGATCCCGATGTGGACGATACCGATTATAAGCGCATCCTCGAGATCTTCAAGAAGTACGATGTTCGCTATTTCTTCTACAATGGCGGCAACGACTCCATGGATACCTGCAACAAGATTTCCAAGTACATGCTGAAGAATGGCTACGAGTGCCGTGTAATGGGCATTCCGAAGACCATCGACAACGACCTGTACGGCACCGACCATTGCCCCGGCTATGCTTCCGCTGCCAAGTACATCGCCACTTCCGTTATGGAAGTATACAAGGATTCCACCGTATATGACACCGGCATGATCACGATTGTGGAGTGCATGGGCCGTCATGCAGGCTGGCTGACCGCTGCTGCGGCGCTCGCAAACTACTGCGGCGAAGGCGCAGATCTGATCTACCTGCCCGAAGTGAATTTCGATTTGGATGCATTCACCGAGAAAGTTAAGAGCATCTACGAGAAGAACAAGAAGTGCCTGGTCGTGGTTTCCGAAGGCGTACACGACAAGGACGGCAAGTTCATCTCCGAATACGGCGCCGCCGATGCTGCGAAGGATTCCTTCGGCCACACCCAGTTGGGCGGCCTGGCTTCCTTCCTCGCCAACCACATGAAGGCTGCTACCGGCGCAAAGGTTCGCGGCATTGAATTGAGCCTGCTGCAGCGCTGCGCTGCACACTGCGCTTCTCAGACCGACCTCGACGAGTCCTTCTCCGCAGGTAAGGCCGCTGTTGAAAACGCAGTAAACGGCATCACCGATAAGATGGTGGGCTTCGAGCGTGCATACGAAGACGGCAAGTACGTTTGCAAGATCAAGCTGTTCGAGCTGACCGACGTGGCCAACACCGAAAAGAAGGTTCCGCTGGAGTGGATCGACACCGTGAACGACAAGCTCAATCAGGGCTTCATCGATTACGCACTGCCGCTGATTCAGGGCGAAACCCAGTTGACCAAGGTCAACGGTCTGCCCCGCTTCGTAAAGCTGGCAAAGGTCAAGGCAGAGCCCCTGAGCAAGTAATTCTCTCCATTCAAAAAGGCAAAGTCCGCTTTGGGCTTTGCCTTTTTTGTTTCTTATGGCAACACAATGAGGTGGTACGATGAATAGTGAATTTTACAGCTTCCGGATACCGCAAAAGGCGCATTCAACGTCGCCGCCGAATTGTGCGGTGTTGCCTTATATAAAGAAGCCCTCTTCGATTTTGCAAAGAGGGCTTTTGTTGTAATTAGCCGCACGAGGTGCAATAGCCTAGGCTGGTTGAATTTTCATCAATCGATGCGCCCGTGAAATACTGCGTTACCGTTGAAAGGCTGTCGGCATAGCGCAGCGGATGTCCTTCGGGGATATAAATCATACCCACGGCGTAGGTTGAGCTGCAGCGATCCGTTGCAACCTTATTGCTGCGTCGGCAGATGGAAACCGCGCGGTGCATATTGCAGTAAGCGGTCGGCTGTGTTCCGTCCAGACACCAGTCGATATTGGTGGTGTGTCCGTTCACGTCCGCCTGACATGCTTTCGTCGGAAGCAGACCCGAAACTGCGCAAACCTCAACCGGAACCAGACCGTAATCCGTGGCAGAGCCCGCAATGATATCGCGATCCGTTGTGCAGTTGGTCAATTCGTGTACCTTCTTCATGATTGCCGCCCACAACGGCGCCGCATACGATCCGCCGGTGGCCTTTGCACTAAGCGGCCGATAGTTATCCGAACCGATCCAGACCGCCGCCGAATAATAGCCGGTCATGCCCGCAAAGGTAACGCCGATACTGTCGGTATGCGTACCGGTTTTGCCCGCTACGGTGATGCCGAAATTCGCCTTCGAGCCCGTGCCTTCGCTGGACACACAGCCCTTGAGCATATCCACGAGCATCCACGCCGTAGACGGTTTGAATACCTGACGGGTGTTTTGCACCTCGGAAACATCGATGTATACGCTTCCGTCGGCATTCAGAATCTGCGTGAATGCATACGGTTCCAGATACATGCCCGTATTCGCAATTGCGCCGAAGCCCGCCGCCAGTTCAATTACCGACGGATACGATGCGCCCAACGCAAGTCCTGCGCCCGTGGCAAGTATGTGGTCTTCGTCAATGCCCAGCATCAGCAGGTATTTCACCGAATTCTCGATGCCCACATATTCATACAAGGCATGTGCCGCAGAGGTATTGTGCGATTTATTGATTGCATAGCGCAGGGATTCAACGCCCGTGTAGTTGCCGTCCGATTCGGAGTTTTTGGGATAACCCTTATCGGCGCTCCAGCCTTCAATCGGAATCGGCAGATTCAATACCGGCGTTCCGGGCGATTTGCCCAAATCAATCGCAGGGCCGTAGACCGACAACGGCTTAATGCTCGATCCTACGGGCATCTTCATCTGATACGCGCGGTTGAGCTGTAATTTCTGAACAGGTTCCGCACGTCCGCCGACGATTGCGACCAGTTCACCCGTATGCCAGTTCATTACCGCCACTGCGCATTGCGGCTGAATCACCGTGAGGTATTCGCCGCCGCCCAAAGACGCCTGCGAGGAGGTGTCGTTTGAATAGCGCATCTCGGGATACTGCGACCAGTTGGTCACGATGTCCTGAACTGCCGACTGCACTTCGGCATTCAGAGAAGTGAATACCTTATAGCCGCCGTTGCGCAGTTTGGTTTCCATGGAACTGCGGTTCGACTTCGTGTCTTCCAAGCCTTCCACGCGCAGCATCTTCGTAACCACATCGTAAATGGCATATTCGACATAATAGGCATTGTCGTACATGGCATCGGATGTGGCGGTGGATTCCTCCAGAACGTTCACTTCTTCCGTAAGCGCCGCCTGATATTCCGAATCGGAAATCATGCCCTGATCGAGCATCGCTTTAAGAACGGTATCGGTGCGGTTGTCCAATCCTTCACGGGTTGCGGAGGAGGACGTTCCGTAATAGCATCTTCTGGGGTTGTATCGATAGGGATTGCGAATCATGCCCGCAAGCATTGCGCATTCACGCAGCGTCAATTCGCTTAAATCCTTGCCGAAATAATCCTGCGCCGCAATTTTCACGCCATAGCTGGAGCCGCCCAGATAGATGACGTTCATGTACGCTTCGAGAATTTCTTCCTTGCTCAGATTCTTCTCCACTTCAACCGCCAGATATGCTTCCTGCACCTTGCGGCGATAGTTCTGATCGGAGTTGAGCATCGTGAGCTTCACCAGCTGGCAGGTCAACGTGGATGCGCCCTGCATCGAGCCGCCCGCCAGATTGTTCACCAATGCGCCGACCTGACGCTTGATGTCGATGCCGTGATGCTCGAAAAAGCGCTTATCTTCAATGGAAATAACCGCGTTAATCAAGTCGGCGGGAATATCCTCGATTTCAACATAGATTCGGTTTTGCGAACCCTTGAATTCCGTAATCAGATTTCCCGAGCTGTCGAATATAAACGACGTCTGCGCCTGCGCACCGATTTTGTCCAAATCAAGATCGGGGGTGGTATCAATCCACGCCTTTGCCAAACCGGCCACCAATCCCGAACAGGATATGCCGATGAGCAGCACCACAAAAAACAGCATTTTCACCGTCATCATCACGACCGACAGCACAAAACTCCGTCCCCGTTCGCGCGGCTTAAATACAATATACTTTTTTCTCATGAATTCCTCCGTACCCGGCGATAGCTTCCTCGGTGAATGTATAAAATCACCGATATCATTATAACACAACACTGTGCGCCGTGCACGTCTTTTTCGTAGCTTTTTTATGAACACGCATAGCTTTTATCGATTGCCTTCAATTCATCGAACGTATCAATCTCAACGATGTCCGCCTGCGTGCACGGGCGCACCGCCACCGAATAGTGATTCTTGAATACCTGAAGCGGCACCTGATCCCAATAGAGTTTATGCCCGTCCTGCATTTCAAATGCCGCGGGAATATCCCGTTCCAGCTTCGCTCCGTCTTCCTCCGACCAATACGAAATGCCGACCTCCTGATAGCAATCCGTTCCGCCGATGCCATAGCCGCAGATAACGCCGTTGTTCATTTCAAAGCACCAGTCGTTTGAATGCCGCATGGGAATGCCCAGGAAATTGGTTTTGTATTCGTATTTGCGCACCAAATCGGGATTCGAGAGCACGAGATCCGCTTCAAACATATAAGCGCCCCGCAAAAGCGATTTCACCAAACAAGCGGAGGAAATGTTGTTCGCTTCATTATAGTGCGGATTCTCAATGAATCGAATGTTCGGGTATTTCTCATAGAGCGCATCAAACTGCGCTCCCAAATAGCCGCGAACAATCACAATTTCGGGAATCTGCGCGCGAACCACGGCATCCAGCAGTGTTTCGATAATGCGTTTCCCGTGAACGGGCACCAGGGGTTTGGGCATTTTCAACGTAACGGGAACCATTCTGCTTCCAAAGCCCGCCGCAATGAATACCGCACGCCTGACGCGATACGGTTCGAGCGCATTCAAGCCCGCTTCGGTAATCTCGCCGTTTTTCAGATATCCGAGCCGATTCAGTTCCGTCCAATCGCCTTTCGGCGGCTCGGCATTCATGCGTTTGGCATATTCAAATGCAGAAAGGGTATCAAACTGCTTCTCGGTCAACATGGTTCTTCTCCCTCATTCCTCTTCATTCAATCGTTCCACGAGGCGGCGGATTCTGTCCCGTGCTTCGCTTTGGCGCAGGAAAGTCTCATCGCTGCTCGGCTGTGCATCTCCCATCAGTGAAACAAACTGGCTGACCTTCAGACCCAAAGCATCCTGCATATCGCGGTCCGAACCTCTGGGCGAAACCAGATAATAGCACAAAAGTGAATCCTGCTGGCCGATTCTGTGCGCCCGATCTTCCGCCTGTGAATGCACGGCGGGCGACCAGTCCAGCTCTCCGAATACCACACAGCTTGCACGCTGTAAATTCAAACCGCTCGCCGAACGCAGTGAAATACACAGCAAATCGGTTTTTCCGTTCATGAACGCGGTCACGGCGGCATCCTTTTGCGCATCGGTTTCACGCCCCGTGATGAATCCGGGGTGGTAGGATTTCAGCTCTTTTTTATAGATATCCATCACCGCATGATGATGCGCCATCAGCAATACCTTTTCGCCGCCGTCCAGCAGTGCCCGAACAAACGCCGCCACAAACGGTGCCTTCGCCACGCCCGTTGCCTGCCGTTGCTGTTGACAAATCGCATCTTCGATAATCGCACGGCGGGATGGATCGTCGGTTGCACGCAGTAGCTTTAATTGCCCCGCAATCGGCTTCATCAATTCACGATACACCGCATCGTCCCAGTCGATTTCCTGAACCAATCTGCGCTTCGGAGCGAGCTCGCCGAGCACATCCGCTTTCAAGCGGCGCAGCATCAGCCCTTCCCGACGCAGGTGTTCGCCCAGCAATTCGGGTTTGGCGACCATCGCCCGATTGTAACCGTAGCACCATTCCCGTGAGAAGCTCTCCCAATCGCCCAGAAAGTGAAAATCGAGAATATTGATGACATTCCAGATTTCTCCGCCCTGATTGTAAATCGGCGTTCCCGAAAGCCCGATTACATTTTCGCAGGATTCGGAAAGCAGACTTGCGGCGGAATACTTGCCCGTTCCGTTGTGGCGCAATTCCTGAATTTCATCGAAAACGGCGGTTTTGAATCCCATTTCGGGCAGAACATCTTTCCAGCCCCGCAACAGCAGATAGTGAATCAGATAAATATCCGCTTCGGGCAGTTTCTGCGGCGTGAGTCCCTTGATGATATGCACACGCAGCGAATGATCGGCATTCAGAAAACGATCGATTTCACGCTGCCAGTTGCGCATCAGATGCGGCGGCATAATGATTATTGCCGGATATGCCGCAGTGGTCGCCAAAAACGAAAGCGCCTGAACGGTTTTGCCCAGACCCATTTCATCTGCCAGCAAACATCTGCGTGAAGAGAGCATAAACGAAAGCCCCTGCTGCTGAAACGGCAGAAGGGTTCCGGAAAAACTGTTCTCGGGCGGAGATGCGTATTCGGGCGCATCGAGCGCCTGTTCACGCCGATACGCGTATTCACGCGCTTCTTCCAGTGCGGATTCCCAGCGTGCCCGATCGCTTTCCTTGATTTCCAACGGATAGCGCAGCATCAGCCAGTTCAATTCGCCGATGATTCTTCTGTGTGCCGTGAATCGGGCAACGCCACGCCCACGGCCGTCGCATCCGGGAAACAGGCGTTTCGCCAATTCGGTCACGCACGGTTCGCCCTTGATTGTCCAGCATTTACTTCTTCGATTATAGGAAAGCGTTCCATAGGTATGCCGATCGGGGTGTATATCACGCAAATAATCAGGATAATCGCTCACGGCAGCGCCACCCCCCAGTTTCGGTTCAAAGAAATCAGTTGAATCGGTTTGCCCGAAATCATGTTCGGCAAAAGGATATGGCTTTGCATCACAACCAGCAGCCCCTCCAAACGCTCGCTCGATAAATACCGTTCAAGCTGTTTTTTCAGTGTCGAGGCCGTCGGTTTCCCTTTTTTGATTTCGATGCCGATGTTCCCCGCCAGAAAATCGATTCTGCAGCGTGGGGCAATCGGGCATTCATGAATGAATTCAATGCCCGATTGTTCAAGCGCTTCCGCCACCGCCGCATGAATGTCGTATTCCTCGGGTTCTGCGGGAACGCGCACACAGCGCAGCGCATCGGCAATGCGTTTCATTTCCGATTCCAAAGCTTTATTCATATCAGTTTTTTCAATTCATTCGGGAGCGGTGAATCGAGCGCAATCGTTTCGCCCGTTCGGGGATGCTTCAATGCGATGTGGGCGGAATGCAATGCGAATCGCCCCGGCAGCATGTCATCTTCCGTTCCGTACAAAAAATCCCCCACAATCGGATGCCCTATATGCGACAGGTGCACCCGAATCTGATGCGTTCGCCCCGTTTCCAATCGCAGGCGAACGAGCGTTCGGTTGTTTCCGACTTCAACCACCCGATAATGTGTGATTGCGCTTCGACCGTTTTGCAAATCGACGATGCGCTTCACGCTGGCTTCGCTCGCCTTGGCAATCGGCAAATCAATCGTTCCTTCGCCCGACCAGGTGCCTTCCGTAACGGCGAGGTATTCACGAACGAATGCATCCGTGTGCAACTGTTTTTGCAGGCGCTGATAGGCATGGGCATTCTTCGCCGCCGCCATCAAGCCGCAGGTTCCCTTGTCCAGCCGATTCAACGGGCGAAACACAAACCCTTCCCCATATCGCCCCACAAGGCGGTTTTCAAGCGTGCCGCCCGGCTGTTTGGGGGAACATTGACACGCAAGCGGCGCAGGCTTGTCGAGAATCAGAATATCGTCGTCTTCATAGACCACCGACACCGCTTCGTATTCGGCTTTCGCCGTTTCACGGCCTTTTTCCGAAAGCACCACCCGAACACGATCGCCCGATTTCAATATATAATCGGCATGCCGCACCTCTCCGTTCACGGTAATGGTTTCTTCACGCTTCGCAACGCAATACTGCGCATACGAAACGCCCATCGTACCACGCACGAAGTTGCGCAGCATTCTGTTTTCATCGTTGATGCCCGCAACCGCATCTAAAACGGTCATACTCTGTGACACGCCACCAGCCGATCGCCCACTGCGTGCAATGCGGGCGCTTCCTTGCGGCACAAATCCGTGGCATACGGACAGCGTGTATGGAAGCGACAGCCCTGCGGCAAATCGATGGGGCTGGGCACATCGCCCGAAAGCAGTTGATTCTCTTCGCCTCGGGCGTGCGGATCGGGCTTGGGAATCGCATCAATCAGGAAACGCGTATACGGATGCAGTGGTTTGGAATATACTTCCTTCGTATCGCCAACCTCACACAATCCGCCCAGATACATCACGCAAACACGATCGGACAAAAAGCGCACCACCGACAAATCATGGCTGATAAACAGATAAGTCAACCCACGCTCTTTCTGCAGCTGCTTCAGCAGATTCAGAATCTGATTCTGCACCGATACATCCAATGCGGATACCGGTTCGTCGCACACAATCAGCGAAGGATCCAAAGCGATTGCCCGTGCAATGCCGATGCGCTGGCGCTGACCGCCCGAAAACTGATGCGGATACCGATGCAGAAATTCGCCGGGAATGCCCACAGCCTTCAGCAGTTCCAGCACACGCTGTGTGGTTTCTTCTTTATTGGCGCAAAGGTGATACGTCTTCAGCGGTTCCGCCACGATATCACGCACCGTCATTCGGGGATTCAGCGATGCATACGGATCCTGAAAAATCAGCTGCATGCGCCGCCGATACGGGCGAAAATCACGTTCCTTCATGTTCGTGATTTCCTTGCCTTCAAAGAACACGCTGCCCGATGTCGGCTCCAGCAGGCGAATCAACGTGCGGCCCAGCGTGGATTTACCGCAGCCCGATTCACCGACCAGCGCAAGCGTTTCTCCCCGAAAAATCTCCAGAGAGATATCCGTAAGCGCATGCACACGCTTTTTGTTTTTCAGCGGAAATTCTTTGGTAAGCCCTTTGGCTTCCAACAATATTTTTTCCATATCAGCCCTCCATGGCCTTGATGCAGCAGGACAGATGTCCCGGCGCAATCTCGGTTAGCTCCGGACGTTTTTCTCCGCAAGACTGCATACAGCAATCACATCTCGGTGCAAAACTGCATCCCTTCGGCAGATGCCGCAGATTCGGCACCACGCCGGGAATGGTATCAAGCAATTCCGATTGCCCGCGCAGCGATGCAACAGACTGCATCAAACCGCGCGTATACGGGTGTGCGGGATGGTCGAACAATTCATACGTTTCCGCCTGTTCAACCACACGCCCCGCATACATCACATACACATAATCGCACACCTGCGCAATCACGCCCAGATTATGCGAAATCAGAATAATGCTCGTGCCGATTTCATCTCGCAGATTCTTCATCAGGCGCAGTATCTGCGCCTCGACGGTCACATCCAGCGCCGTGGTCGGCTCATCGGCAATCATCAGTTTCGGACGGCAGACCATGGCCATCGCAATCATCACACGCTGGCGCAGACCGCCCGACAATTCATGCGGATAACAATCATAGCGGCGTTCGGGATCGGAAATGCCCACCTTCTGAAAAATGCGCAATACCTCTTCCTTCGCATCCCGCTTGTTGACCTTTCGGTGCAGCAGAATCACTTCGCTGACCTGTTTGCCCACGGGAACCACGGGATTCAGGCTGGTCATCGGCTCCTGAAAGATCATGGAAAGCTCTTCGCCGCGCACGGTCGCCATTTCACGTTCGGTAAGCGTGGTCAGTTCCTTATCTTCAAGCTTAATACTGCCGCCGACGATTTTTCCGGGGTATTTGAGCAGGCGAATCACGCTTCGTGCCATCATGCTCTTGCCGCAGCCGGATTCACCCACGATGCCGACGATACTGCCCTTCGGCACCGAAATCGACACGTTGTCGACCGCCTTCACTTCTCCGGTTTGAGTCAGGAAGCTGGCGCAGAGATTTTTTACTTTTAATGTTTCCTGTTTCATCACGCGCTTCTCCCTTCTTACTGATTCTTCAGGTGCGGATCGAGCACATCCCGCAGTCCGTCTCCCAGGAAGTTGAATGCCAAAACGATAATCATGATTGCCAAACTCGGCGAAAGGCTCAGCCACGGCTGACTGTACAGATACTGTCTGCCCGTGCTCGCCATCAGGCCCCACGAAGCCTGCGGTGCTTTCACGCCGATTCCCAAAAAGCTCAGCGAGCTCTCCGAAAGGATTGCCGAGGGAATATTCAGCGTGAACAGAACAATCAGCGACGGGATGCAATTGGGCAGAATGTGGCGAATCATGATTGTGAATCGTCCCACGCCGATAGAACGCGCCGCCTCCACATATTCGCTGGTTTTCAGCTTCATGGTTTCCGCTCTTACGATTCTCGCCACGCTCGCCCAGTTGACCAGCGCCAATGCGAGAAAGATATTCATAATGCCATCGCCCAATGTGTACATAATCACCATTGCCAGCAGCATCGACGGAAACGCCAGCATGATGTCCGCAAAACGCATGATAACGGCGTCTGTGCGCTTACCCACAAATCCCGCAATGATGCCGAGAATCGTTCCCAAAAGCATCGAAGCCAGCGTGGGCACAATGCCGACCAGCAGCGAAATGCGTGCGCCGTAAAGCAAACGGGTGAATACGTCACGTCCTGCCTCGTCCGTTCCCAAAAGATGCTTCGCAGACGGTGCGGACAGGCGGTTCATCAAATCCATCTCGTCAAACGCATAAGGCGTCAGCAACGGTGCGAAAACGGCGGCGAGAATGAACAGCACAATCACGATTGCGGAAATCACCGCCAGCTTGTTTTCTCTGCACAGGCGGCGCACAATGCTTGCAAAGGTTTCGCCTTCGCCAATCTGCGCCTGCAGCGCAGAATCCAGCTTTTCTCTTTGCTTCATTCGTTACGCCCCCTTTCGAATGCGAGGATCCAACACGGTATACAGGCAGTCCGCCACGAGATTTCCCAAAATTACCAATGCGGTCGAGAACAGAATCGTTCCCTGAAGCAGCGGAATGTCGCGCCCTTCGATTGCCTGAACGGCAAGGCGTCCGACGCCGTTAATCGAAAACACCGTTTCGCAAATGACCGCACCGGAAAGCAGCGATGAAAGCTGAACCGCCATCATGGTAATCACGGGCAGAACCGCATTGCGCAGTGCGTGGCAGAGAATCACACCCGTCTGCCGACGTCCCTTGGCACGTGCGGTATCGATGTAATCCTCCTGCATAACCTCCAAAAGCGTCGAACGCGTAAGACGTGCGATGCTGCCGGCGCTGTTCCAGCCCAGTGCGATTGCGGGAAGAATATAACCCGTCCAGTTTTCCACGCCCGAAATCGGCAGAACCTTCATTTTATATGCCAGAACATATTGCAGTGCCATTGCTCCCATGAATACCGGCATGGAAACGCCCAGCAGCGAAAATCCCATGAACAGATAATCCAGTATTCCGTTTTTGCGCACCGCCGCAATAATGCCGCAGACAATACCGATCACCCAAGCGACCACGGCCGCCGCAAGCGCAAGGCGAAGCGTGTTGGGGAATGCCAGCGAAATCAGCTCGCTCACATTGCGGTTCAGCGAATAGCTCGTGCCGAAATCACCCTTCAGTGCACCCGTGATATAGCGCCAGAACTGAACATGAATCGGCTGGTCCAGCCCCAATTCGGATGTCATGCGCTCGATGGTCTCCACATTGGCGTGTTCGCCCATCATGGTGGTGATTGCATCGCCCGGAATGATGCGCAGCATTACAAACAGCAGAAATGCCACACCGAGCAGCACAATCAGCGTTTGGAGAATGCGCGTTACAATATTTCTAAGCATGGTTCTCCTCTCAATCAAACGGAATCAGTGTCCCATAAACGTGCAACGCGGACGTCCGGCAAACGCCGGGCGTCCATGCTGCTGATTCATCTAGTACCGCAGAATTATGCGGTGTTGCCCTTACTTCAGGGTAACGTTCTTTGCGTAGAAGTTGCTGTAGCCCGCCCAATAGGGAACGAAGCTCTCCACACGCTCGCCGATGGCGAACAGATGCGTGTTGCCCAGCAGCGGCACCCATGCGGCATCCTCTACCACAATCTGCTTTTCAAGCGCCTGATATTCGGCCATGCGCTCATCATCGTCCGTAATGCCCGAAGCCGCCGCAACGCGCGCCATGATTTCTTCATTGGCATAATTCAGGCTGCGAATCTTGGTCTTTTCGGCATTGCCGAAGAACGTGAACATGATGTTTGCGGG
>CAVHAH010000008.1:24267-25477 GCA_963633785.1 bacterium | reverse complement strand
CCTTCGATTCCTGCAATTCCGTCTACCGCAAAATTCACTATTCATCGTACCACCTCATTTGTGCGTTGTTACCTATAATCGAGAGAGGAGAATTTTTTATGCACGATCATCCTGTAGCCGCTACAAACGGCGATTGCTATGTTCCTTATTCCGAGCGCACGGGCGCTCAGTCTGTCGTTTATTTTACGCGTGATTTGTCTGCGGAAGGGCTTGTGCGTATCTATCGGCGCATCGCCGATGTTCTGAACGGCAAAATCGGCATTAAACTGCATACCGGTGAACAGCATGGCCCGAATATTATTCCTCGTGAATGGGTGAAAAATCTGATTGCCGAGGAACTGCCGACGTCCACCATTGTGGAAACCAATTCCTATTATGAAGGCGATCGCGATACCACCGAAAAGCATCGTGAAACGCTCAAGGTGAACGGATGGACATTCGCGCCCGTGGACATTCTGGATGAATTCGGCGCAAAGCCGCTGCCGATTGTGAACGGCAAATGGTTTGATGAAATGTATGTGGGCGCCAATCTTCTGAATTACGATTCGCTGCTTACGCTGACGCACTTCAAGGGACACACGCAGGGCGGTTTCGGCGGCAGCAACAAAAATCTCGGCATCGGCTGTGCGGACGGAAAAATCGGCAAGGCGATGATTCACACCACTCCCAATCAGGAGAATCAGTGGGATATTGCCATGGAGGAATTCATGGAGCGCATGACGGAATCCACGTCCGCCACCATTCGCCATTTTGAAAACCACATCGCCTATATCAATGTGATGCGGAATATGTCCGTATCGTGCGATTGCGAAGGCCTGCTTGCGGAGCCGGTCGTAACGCCGAATGTCGGCATTTGCGCTTCGCTGGATATTCTCGCCATCGACAACGCCTGCGTAGACATGATTTATGCCATGAAAGAGGAAGAACGCCACGCAATGGTGGAGCGCATGGAATCACGCCACGGCCTGCGCCAGCTCAGCTATATGAAGGAAATGGGCATGGGCAACGATCGCTATATTCTGGTGGATATCGATCATGACGATGCGCAAATCACGGCGGCGGATGCGGTGAAAGGCGTTGTGCCGTTTGAAAACGAGGCGTAAATGCCGTGTTGAAAAGAGGTCGGAAAGACGGCCTCTTTTCTTTTTCCTTAGCAGAACATACAGATATCTCCTTATCAACCTCTGAATGTTGAAGGCACTGCCGCACG
>CAVHAH010000008.1:4208-24257 GCA_963633785.1 bacterium | reverse complement strand
CCCTTATAGGGCCTGGCCAAACCACCCGTTCAACGGGTGGTTATGACTTTAGCTGAACATACAGATATCTCCTTATCAACCTCTGAATGTTGAAGGCACTGCCGCACGATTTTGCGGCGGTGCTTTTCTTTGAAAGGTAAATTATACGGAAAAACAGGGGACAACGGGCGAAAAAACACCAAAAAAGCCTTGCTTGATGGTTGCTCATCATGTATAATATAATGAGGGATAGGTATATCCTGTCTGAACGGAGGGTTTCGGTATGCCTTTGTATGAATATCGCTGTCAGAGCTGCGGCCATCGCTTTGAGGCACTGCGGTCGATTTCCGCACGGGATGAGGTCGTTTGCGAAAAGTGCGGTGCGAAGGTGGCTCGTGTTTATCAGGGCAAATGCACATTCGGTGCACTGAAAAGCGGCTGCGGAGGAAATTGCGCAGGCTGTTCGGGCTGCAAAGGGAATGCCTGATCAATGAAAGGGGCCGGCGCTGGCCGGATGATAATATGAAGGAAAAACTGAGAATTCACGGCGGTGCCCGGTTGGAAGGCGAGATTGCGGTCAGCGGCGGAAAAAACGCGGCGGTTGCGATTATTCCGGCGGCGCTGCTGGCGGACTCACCATCGACCATTGACAATGTACCCGATATCAACGACGTCCATGTTATGATCGAAATGCTTCGCTGGCTCGGAGCGGAAGTTGAATTTAAGGACAATGTAATGAAAATCAACCCGCTCGGCGTGGACAAGTTCAACCCGCCGTATGAATTGGCGGGTAAAATTCGCGCATCCTATTATTTTGCGCCCGTTCTGCTGGGCGTGTTCCATCGTGCGGAAGTGCCGCTGCCGGGCGGATGCAATATCGGCGCACGCCCGATTGATCAGACGCTCAAGGGAATGCGTACCCTCGGTGCGGAGGTTGATACCAAGGGCGGCGTTCTTGCGGCAAGCGCAAACGAATTGATCGGCGATGATATCTTTCTGGATATGCCGTCGGTGGGCGCAACGGTCAACAGTATGCTCACGGCCGTTTCCGCTTCGGGCATGACCTGCATTCACAATGCCGCAAAGGAACCGCATATTGTTGATTTGGCGAATTTCCTGTCCAGCATGGGCGCATCGGTAAAGGGTGCGGGCACGGACGTGATTCGCATTCGGGGCGGTCGCCATTTGCACGGCACGAATTATACCATTGTTCCCGACCAGATTGAAACGGGCACGATGATGATTGCGGCGGCGGCTACGGGCGGCGATGTGATTATCGAAGGCGCGATTCCCACGCACATGGAAGCATTGAGCGCCAAGCTGCTTGAAATGGGCGTGAGCGTTACCAGTGCGGACGACTGGATTCGCGTGCGTTCCAACGGGAGCTTTCGTGCCGTTAATGTGAAAACGCAGGGCTATCCCGGATTCCCGACGGATTTGCAGCAGCCGCTGTCTGCGCTTTTGACCGTGGCGAGAGGCACGAGCATCGTGACCGAAACGCTGTATGAGGCCCGATTCAAGTTTTTGGACGAACTGAGCAAAATGGGTGCGGACGTGCGCGTGATTGAGTCCTCTGCGATTATCAACGGCGTGGAAAAGCTGGTCGGCGCGCGTGTGAATGCCACCGATTTGCGTGCGGGCGCGGCCATGGTTATCGCCGCATTGATGGCGGAAGGAACAACGGAAATCAGCGGCGTAAGCTATATTCTGCGCGGCTATGAGCGCTTTGACGAGAAACTGCGCAAGCTCGGAGCACAGGTAGAGCGTATCGTTTGCAAGGAAGACGATTTCTAAAGATAATATAACAATTCGAATACACGGGAACCGCTTTTTTGTGGGAAAACGCTGTTGTAATTTCGCAAAAAACGTGGTATAATAAAGAACGGTAGACAGAAAAGAAATTCCGAAACGCATTTACAACCGCCGACCTTCGGCGGTGTGTTTTTACGCAGATAATCGATTGGAGGAAAATATCTTGCCGAAGAAATCCATGTCGCTTAAGGAAGCACGCGCGATTGCCGAAAAAATCGCAACACGACTTGGCTATGAGTTGGTCGATGTGGAATTAACGAAGGAGCCGGGCGGACATTTTCTCCGGTTTTATATTGATCGGCCCGAGGGCATTTCGCTCAATGAGCTGGAAGCGTATCATCATGAAATTCTTCCTCTGGTCGATACCGTTGAATATGATTATATGGAAGTTTCCTCGCCGGGCGTGGATCGTCCGCTGAAAACGGAACGAGATTTCGAACGCGCGCAGGGAGAAACCGTTGAATTGAAAACCTATCGTCCGGTGAACGGTGCGAAGCAATTTATAGGCGATCTGCTGGGCCTTGAGGGCGATGAGATCGTTCTGCAAACAGGTCCGGATGAAATTACGAAGTTTCACAAGCGCGATGTTGCGCTGGTTCGTTTGCATATCGAGTTTGATGAGTCGGATCTCGATGACGACGTTTCGCAAGAATAATCACCGTTTGGAAGAAATAAAGGAGGACTCCTCATGGCCAATAATGTCGGTATTGATTCCGTTGAATTTTTCGGCGCGCTTGATCAATTAAGCAAACAGCGCCATATCAATCGCGAGGTGCTGTATTCCGCCATTGAAACCGCACTGATTACCGCATATAAGAAGAGCTTTAAGAACACGGCAAAGTCGGCGATGAATGTTCGTGCAATCATCGATCCGCAGGCGGGCAAGGTCGAATTGCTTTCCAGCAAGGTTGTGGTGGAAGAAGTGACCGACCCGATTACCGAGATGACGCTGCAGGAAGCTCGTGAAATTCGTCCGCAGTATGAACTGGGCGATTTGGTGGAAGTGCCGGTTACGCCGAAAAACTTCGGACGCATTGCCGCACAGACCGCAAAGGGCGTTGTGCAGCAGCATATTCGCGAAGCGGAGCGCGGACAGGTCTACGAGGAATACAGCCAGAAGGAAAACGAGATTCTTACGGCAATCGTAACGCGCCTCGAAGGCAAAACGGCTTATGTGGAAGTCGGCCGCACGGAAGGTGTGCTTGATGCCACTCAGCAGATGCCCACGGAAGAATTGAATATCAACGACCGAATCAAGGTTTATGTCCTTGAGGTTGCCCGCTCCGGACACGGACCGCAGGTTTATGTGTCCCGCACGCATTCCGGTCTGGTCAAGCGTTTGTTTGAATTGGAAGTTCCGGAGATTGTATCCGGCACGGTTCAGATTAAAGCGATTGCCCGTGAAGCCGGTTTCCGCACGAAGATGGCGGTATTCTCTACCGATGCCATGATTGATGCGGTGGGCTCTTGCGTCGGTCCGCGCGGAATGCGCGTTGAAAACGTGGTCAACGAGCTGAAGACCGAGAAAATCGATATCATCAAGTGGTCGAACGACCCTGCGGAATATATCGCCAATGCGCTGAATCCCGCGCGAGTAATCAGCGTGTTTGTTTCCGATACGGAAAAGTCCGCGCGTGTAATCGTGCCCGACAATCAGCTGTCTCTTGCAATCGGCAAGGAAGGCCAGAATGCACGTTTGGCTGCGAAGCTGACCGGATGGAAAATCGACATCAAGAGCCAGAGCCAGGCGGAAGCGGATGCCGAGAATGCGGCGGCCGAAGCCGAAGCAAACGAGGATAAGGAATAAGATGCTTAAAAAGCGCAAAATTCCCATGCGCATGTGCGTGGGATGCAGAGAAATGAAGCCGAAGCTCGAGCTGATTCGAGTGGTGAAGCCGCAGGAAGGCGATTGCGCGCTTGATTTCACGGGCAAAGCGCCCGGACGGGGTGCGTATGTGTGCGCAAATGTCGAATGCCTGAAAAAGGCGCAGAAGACGCATGCGCTTGAACGCGCACTGGATGCGAAAATCGACGATTCGGTTTTCGAACAGCTTGCAAGCCGCCTTGAACAGGTGAAGCCGATATGAATCGGGGATTGAGCATGCTCGGCCTTTGCGCCCGTGCGGGGAAGCTCGTTTCGGGAGAAAAGGCGTGTTTGAAGGCAATTCGCACGGAAAGCGTGTATCTCGCATTGCTCGACGGCAGTGCGGGGGTGAATACCGAAAAGGCAATTACCGACGCTTGTGCTTTTCATGAAGTTCCGCTGGTTCGAACGCCCGAATATGAATTGGGAACGGCCATCGGAAAGCCGAATAGAATGGTGGTTACGGTAACGGATCCGCATTTTGCGGAACGGATACTTCAGCTTTTATCCGCTCAGGAGAGCGAATGAGTTTACATCGGGGGTGCATTGAGGGAATGACCAAAGTCAGGGTTCAGGATGCAGCAAAGGAATTGAGCTCCAACGCCGTTCGTGCATTGGAGAACATGACCCGTCTGCGCAAGCAGTCACAGGGAGCGCTTGACGCGCTGCGCAGGATTTCCGACGGCTTTGTCCGCGAGGAAAAGGAACGCCAGGAACGTGAAAAGCGTGAAGCACTCAGCAAGGAATATGAACAGAACGCATCGTTCATGACAGCCTATTCCAGCGAACAGGTGCCGGAAGTACCGACTTCTGCGCCGGTTGAGAAGGCTGCCCCCGAAGAAACCAAGGCTCCGGAAGCGCCGAAGCAGGAAGTTAAGGAGAAGGCCAAGCCCGAAGTGAAGGAAAAGCCTGCGGCAGTGCAAAACGCAGAGCAGGAGAAGCCCGCACCCGTTCAGGAACAGGCACGTCCCGCACAGCGTCCGCAGCAGGCACAGCGCCCGATGCAGCAGGGCAATCGCCCGTACGGCCGTCCGGCACAGCCCGGTCAGGGTGCTCAGCAGCAGGGTGCTCGTCCGTATGGTCGTCCGGCACAGCCCGGTCAGGGTGCCCAGCAGGGCGCTCGCCCGTATGGTCGTCCGGCACAGCCCGGTCAGGGCGCACAGGGCTCCCGTCCCGGCAATTATTCTCAGGGCGGAGCACGTTCCGGCGGTATGAATCGCAGCAAGATGGTTGATCTTGTGCCTGCGGTGGAGAAGGAACGCGTTTCGAATTACGATCCGAATAAGAAGCAGTATGTTCGTCAGAACGATCCGGAGCGTGCGGCCAACAAGAACAATCGCCGCAGAGATACCGGCGTGAATATGAACGGCTACGATGATGAATTCGTACGCGGCAAGAAGAAAAAGAAGGTTGTTCAGCAGAAGACCGTAATCGAGCCGATGAAGATCGAGAAGGCCGTGATGACCTCTGAGATGATCACCGTGCGTGATTTGTCCGAGCGCATCGGTAAGCCCGCAAGCGAAATCATCAAGAAGCTGATGATGATCGGCGTGATTGCCACGATTAACAACGAACTGGATTTCGAAACGGCGAATCTGGTTGCTTCCGAATTCGATGTGGAGCTTGAACTCAAGCTGCATGAAACGGCGGAGGATGCGCTGGAGAAGGAAGACGTTACCGACGCGGAGGAGGATTTGGTCCATCGTCCGCCGGTAGTGACCATTATGGGCCACGTCGACCACGGCAAGACTTCTCTGCTTGACTATATCCGCAAAACCCGCGTGACTGCGGGCGAAGCGGGCGGCATCACCCAGCATATCGGCGCATATACCGTGGAACTGAAGAATCAGCAGATTACGTTCCTGGATACGCCGGGTCATGAGGCATTCACCTCCATGCGTATGCGCGGCGCACAGGCCACGGATATTGCGGTGCTGGTGGTTGCGGCGGATGACGGCGTAATGCCGCAGACCATCGAGGCAATCAGCCATGCCAAGGCGGCAGGCGTTCAGATTATCGTTGCCATCAACAAGATTGATAAGGTCGGCGCAAACATCGAACGCATCAAGCAGCAGTTGACCGAATACGAGCTCGTTTGCGAAGAGTGGGGCGGCGACACGATTATGGTGCCCGTTTCCGCCGTTACGGGCGAGGGCGTTGAGCAGCTTCTGGAAATGATTCTGCTGGTTGCCGAGGTGCAGGATTACAAAGCGAATCCGAACCGCAAGGCGCGCGGTATCATCATCGAAGCCCGTTTGGACAAGGGTCGCGGCCCTGTTGCAACGGTTCTGGTGAAGAACGGCACGCTGAAGGTGGGCGATACGATTGTTGCGGGCATGGCGTACGGCCGTGTACGTGCGATGACGAACGACCGCGGCGAGCGTGTGAAGACGGCAGGTCCGGCAGATCCTGTGGAGGTCATCGGATTCAACGATGTTCCCGAAGCGGGCGATACGATTTCCGCAGTGGATGACGATAAGCTGTCCCGTCAGGTGGCCGAGGAGCGCAGAGATAAGATGCGCGCGGCTCTGATTAAGGAGCAGCAGAAGACCACGCTGGATGATTTGTTCAGCCAGATTTCCGCCGGCCAGGTGAAGGACTTGAACATCATTATCAAAGCGGATGTTCAGGGCTCTGTGGAAGCGGTTCGCCAGTCGCTTGAAAAGCTCACGAACGATGAAGTTCGCGTGCGCACCATTCACGGCGGCGTCGGCGCAATTACGGAATCGGATGTCATGCTGGCTACCACGTCGAACGCAATCATCATCGGATTTAATGTCCGTCCGGATGCGAATGCGCGTGAAATGGCGGAGCGTGAAAAGATTGACGTGCGCCTCTATCGCGTAATCTATCAGGCAATCGAGGACGTGCAGAACGCAATGAAGGGTCTGCTTGCGCCGAAGTTCAAGGAGCTTCTGCTCGGTCATGCCACCGTTCGCCAGACATTCCGTGTATCCGGCGTCGGCACGATTGCGGGTTCGTATGTTGTCGACGGCAAGATTATGCGCAATGCGCAGATTCGTTTGCTGCGTGATAACGTGGTCATTCACGAGGGCAAGATCGATTCCCTGAAGCGCTATAAGGACGATGCGAAGGAAGTCGCTACCGGTTATGAATGCGGTATCGGCATCGCAGGTTATAACGACATCAAGGAAAACGATGTTATCGAATGCTTCGAGATGGAAGAAATTGCTCAGTAATTTATAAAGAAAAGGATAACGGGCGTTGATTTCGAACGCCCGTTATTTGTAGGGAGGAAAATATGGCATCATTTGATCGAACCGATCGAATTTCTCCGGAAGTTCAAAGGGCGATTGACGCAATCATTCGAGATGATTTGAATGATCCGCGCATTGGCGGAACGTGGTCGATTGTGCGTTGCGAGGTCACGAGGGATTTGCGGTATTGCAAGGTTCGCATCTCCATTCTGGAAGAAGACCGCCGCAAAGGCATGATGGATGCGCTGAAAAAGGCGGCAGGCTATGTGCGGCGTGAGCTCGGTCATCGTGTGGATTTGAGATACGTTCCGGAAATTCTGTTTGAATTGGACACGAATATCGAATACGCTGCGAAAATCGATCGCATTCTCAAGGAGACGGATCACCATGCCGAATAATGCATCGATTCGGGAGATTGCACAATGGCTGAAATCACGGGATGATTTTGCGATATTCGGACACGTTTCTCCTGACGGAGATGCAATCGGATGCTGCATTGCAACGGCGCTTCTGCTGGAAAAGCTGGGCAAGCGTGCGTTTGTGGTGCTTCCCGGCGGCAGACCGAAGCGATATGCGGGCTTTGAATGCAGCTGCGAAATCATCAAGGCGGGGGAACAGCCGCCGTTTGCGCCGAAAACGGCCGTTGCGGTGGATGTTTCCGAAATGAATCGCATGGGAGACGGGCTGACTTTGTTTGAATCCTGCCGTGAAAGCGCAATGCTGGATCATCATGCGACCAACCCCGGATTCGCAGATGTGTATTATATCGATTCCGAAGCGTCTGCCTGCGGAGAAATCATCGTGCAGCTGATTCGTGAAGCCGAAGTCGCCCTGACACGGGAGATGGCGCTTTGGCTGTTCATTGCGATTTCAACGGATAGCGGCCATTTCAGTTTTACAAACACACGTCCCGAGACGCTTGAAGCAACGGCGGAAACGCTCAAAACGGGCATTGATGTTTGTGCAATCACGGAGAAGCTCTATCGTTTGCGCACGAAGGGCCGCACGCAGCTACTCGGCACCGTTCTGGCAGATCTTCATACCGATGCAAACGGGAAAATCGCATGGGCCAAGCTGACGCGGGAAATGTTTGAGAAAACGGGAACGTCGCACGAGGATGCGGACGGAATCGTGAATTATCTCAATGAAATCGACGGAACGGAAATCGCCTTTCTTGCGGAAGAACGCGGAGGCGAAACGAAGTTTTCCGTGCGTGCACGGGGAACGGTAGACGTTGCACGGCAGATTGCCATTCCGTTCGGCGGCGGCGGACATGCGAAGGCGGCGGGGCTTACGATTGCCCTTCCAATGGATGAAGCCATCGAAAAGGTGCTGAATCAGGCGAAGCAGGCGTTGAAAGAAGCATAAGGAGCGGCAGAAGCCGCTCTTTTTCGGGAAAAAAGTGAATGGAATGATGAAATGAACGGATTCTTGATTGCCAATAAGCCCACGGGAATGACATCCTCGGATGTGGTTGTGTTTGTTCGAAGACGGCTGCCGCGCGGAACGGCCATCGGGCACGGCGGAACGCTTGATCCCGAAGCATCCGGAGTGCTGCCGCTGTGCATCGGAAAAGCGACACGGCTGTTCGATTATATCATCGATACAAAGAAAACCTATGTTGCCGAAATTCGCCTGGGCGAAACCACCGATACGCAGGATGCGACGGGTCAGGTGATTGAGACGCACGAGGTTTCGGCGGATGAAGCGGACATTCAAGGCGTTTTGAATCAAT
The DNA here is from genome assembly GCA_963633785.1 of bacterium. Taxonomy (GTDB): domain Bacteria; phylum Bacillota; class Clostridia; order Christensenellales; family Aristaeellaceae; genus Faecivicinus. The sequence continues at coordinate 15,649 of CAVHAH010000008.1, read as the reverse complement.
TTGTCGGAACGATTCAGCAGATTCCGCCGATGTATTCCGCCATCAAGCGGGACGGACAGCGGCTTTATCAGCTGGCACGCAAGGGACAGAGCATCGAGGTGGAACCGAGAACCTGCCGTGTGGATTCGATTCGATTGCTTGGAAAAAGCGCAGAGCATACCTATCGGCTTGAAGTGCAGTGCGGCAAGGGCGTTTACATTCGCACGCTTTGCCACGATATCGGAAAGGCTTTGGGCTGCGGAGCACATATGGCGTCTTTACAGCGCACCGAGGCGGGCGTATTCACGCTTGAAAATGCATTCACGCGCGAGCAGATTGCGCAAATGTGCGAAAGCGGAACTTTGGAGAATGCGTTGATTCCGATGGATGCGCCGCTGATGCACCTTCGAGCTGTGCATGTCGGCGAAAACGCACGCCATGCGGTGAAGAACGGAAATCCGCTGAAAAAGCAGTGGATTGATATTCAGCCCGAAGTGGGGGAGACGGTTCGCATTTATCTTTCGGGAAAATTCGCAGGCATCGGATGCTTTGAGGCGAACGAAACGGTGCGCTTCCGTGCAATGCTTCTGGAGGAAAAAGAATGATTGTACTGCATTCGGAATCTGAATTTCGGGAAAGCAGCGCCGTTGTTGCGCTGGGAATGTTTGACGGCGTGCATATCGGGCATCAGAAATTGATTCGCAAAGCCGTTGAATTGGCGAGAATCAAGGGCGCAAAGGCGGTTGTCTGCACGTTCGACCGACATCCTTTGAGCGTTGTCGCACCCGAAAAAGCGCCCGAAGCCGTGTGTTCGCTTCAGGAGAATCTTCGAAAATTCGAACAGCTCGGAGCGGATTTTGCGATAGCCCGACCGTTTACCAAAGAATTTGCGGCGATGGATCCCGAAGCGTATATCGCGATGCTGGCGCAGAAATTGCACGTTCGGGGCATTGTGATCGGCGAAAACTACACATTCGGCGATCGCGGCAGAGGAAATGCCGAACGGATAAAGGCCTTGTCGGCAAAATACGGGTATCATGCGGAAATTGTTCCGCCTGTGATGGTGAATGGGCGCATGGTATCTTCCACTTATATTCGCGAACTCAGGAAAAACGGCAAATTCGAAGAGGCGCAAGCACTGCTCGAAATTCAATGAAGGCAACCCGCATCGGTTTCAAACTGATGCGGGTTTTAATTTTCTACTTTACTTTTTCGAAATCATCTTTGCCGTGTTTGCACAGCGGGCAAATGTAATCATTCGGCAAATCTTCGCCTTCATAGACATAGCCGCAGATTTTGCAGACCCAACCGGGCTTCGCTTCTTCGGTCGGCTGAGGCTTCGGCTTGATGTGGTCGAAGTAGTAGGTGTAGGTCAGGCTCGGGGTGTTGGCAAGCACCTGCGCTTCGGTCACATCTGCAATGAAAAGCGTATGCGTGCCGCAATCGTGCATCTCGACAACATGAGCGGAGATGAATGCGTTGGCGTGCTGATTCAGAAACACCAGACCGTTTTTGCTTGTGCGGATTTCATAGGTGTTTGCGCTGAATTTCCGCGTGTCCCGCCCCGAATGGAAGCCGAATTGCTCGAAGAGGGCAAACGGCGCATCCGTGGTCAGTACGGACAGGTTGAATACGCCCGTTTTCGCAATCATATCGTGCGTGTAATTGCTCTTGTTCACGGTAATCGAAATCCGCTTCGGCGTGCTCGTGATTTGCTGTGCGGTGTTGATGATGCAGCCGTTGTGGAAATTGCCGTCTGCGGCGGTGAGCAGGAACAGTCCGTAGCTCAATTTGAACAGCGCATTCGCATCAACGGTTTCGGGTTCGGCGGCTGTTTCGCTGTTTTCGGGCATGGAAGCGGCGATTGCATTGGCGAGCGCATCAATCTGCGAAAGCTGATTCTCCTTCAATGCGCTGCGAATGGTGAGCTTTTCGCCGATAAATTCCGTGCCCTTGAGCTTCTCCAGCTCCTTTTTCATCAAACCTGCGCTCGTGGGTGCCCATGAACCGTTTTCAATCAGCGCGATGCGGCGGTTTTGCAGGTTGTGATTCACCAAATCGTGAATCAGATTCTCCATGCTGATGAAAATGCCCGCATTGTAGGTGGGCGCCGCCAGCACCAAATGGCTGAATCGGAAGGCATCCGAAAGCACATAGGACGGATGCGTGTGCGAAACATCATACACCTTCACCTTTATGCCAAGCTCGACCAGCTTTCCCGCAAGAATGTTCACGGCGTTTTCGGTGTGACCGTAAACGGATGCATAGCCCAGCAGCACGCCGTTTTCTTCGGGCCGATAATTCGCCCAGTGCAGGTATTTGTCGATGAGGTCGGAGATTCCCGTGCGTCGGATAAAGCCGTGCAGCGGGCAAATCATTTTGATTTCGATTCCGGCGGCCTTTTTCAAAACAGCCTTTACCTGTGAACCGTATTTGCCGACGATATTCGTGTAATACCGCCGTGCTTCATCGATGGAATCGCATTCGGAGGACACCTGATCGGCGAAAGTGTAGCCGTTCATCGCACCGAATGTGCCGAAGGCGTCTGCGGAAAAGAGAATCTTTTGCGTGCTTTCATAGCTCATCATCACTTCGGGCCAGTGCACCATCGGCGCCATGATGAATGTGAATTGATGCTTTCCCGTTGTCAGCACATCGCCTTCCTTCACGATGTGGCAATGCATATCCGCATTGAAGTAGTTTTTCAGCATGCCTTGAATCATTGCGTTGCAGACGATGCGGCAATCGGGATACCGACGAACCAGCTCCTCAACGGTGGCGGCGTGATCGGGTTCCATGTGATTCACAACCAGATAATCGAGCTTTCGCCCGTGCAAAACATATTCGAGATTCTCGAAAAACTGCGCCGAAACGGATTGATCGACCGTGTCCATCACCAATGTCTGATCGTCATCGGCGAAATAGCTGTTATACGAAACGCCGTTCGGAATGGGATAGACGCTTTCGAACAGCGCAAGACGGCGATCTTCTCCGCCAATCCATGCAATGGAATCCGTGATTTTCTTAATGCAATACATCCTACACACCTCGCTCGTTTTTCGTTCCGAATATCTTATAAACACAATTCGCAACGTTCAAACGCTTTTGCGCAAAAATAATGCCGTGCAATTCTCCGCTAACGTGAATTGCACGGCGATTCATTATGCCTGATAGGCGTCCGCAAGCGACCAGGCGTTTGCGGAAAGGATGTTTCCGTTGAAGGCGAATGAGAAATTGTAGTCGCGCGGACAGATGCGAACCGAGAAGGAAATACCGTTCACGAAGCATTCCGCCGAACTGCGATCGACATACACAATCAATTCGGTCTCCTCGGAAGCGGGAATCTCCGCCTCGGAAGCGAATCCCGACGGCAGTGTGAATGAAGCGCGGTTGTTTTCGACCTGCAGCGTCATCTGAACGGCATCGCAATCGGAAATCGTGAATGTGAATGCGCCCTCGGAACGAATGCGAAGCTCAAGGCAGTTTCCTTCGAGCGAATCGATGCTTGTTCCGTTCAGAAGCTCCTTTTCACGCAGCAATGCCAATTCGGGAACGGGCTCTTGCAGCAGCATTCCGTTTTGAACGTGCAGAACGCGTGGAATGGTGAGCAGCCCCGCCCAGCCTTCGCTCACGCTGGGATAGTATTTATCCCACATATTCATCCACGCCATCAGAATGGTGCGGTCGCCGTCGGTGAATACCTGTGCGGCGTAAAAATCTTCGCCGTAATCGATATCCTGAAAACCGCTCAGGCGCATTTTGTCGTTTTCATATTTGCCGAACAGGGCGATGTTTCGATGCCCTGCCATTTCCATCGGGGAGAGAATCAGAACGTCTTGGTTGTCTACAAAACAGTAATTCGGGCATTCCCACATACTGCCCAACGTCCCGTCCGATTCCGCAAAAACCCCCAAGTATTCCCATGAAACGAGATCACGGCTCGCATACAGCAAAACGCATCCGCGCCCGTTGTGCGTACAGCCGACCACCATTCGCCATTCGCCGTTCTTTTCAAAGACCTTCGGATCGCGGAAATCCGTTCCGAAGCCCTCGGGCGATGCGGGAATCACGGGATTGTGCGCATCCTTGACGAAGGTATGTCCGCCGTCCGTACTGCGGGCAATGCATTGCGATTCTTTGTTTTCGCGCCGATCATCGTGTGCGGTGTAGATGAGCGTTAAAGCGCCGCAATCATCCACGGCACTGCCCGAAAAGCAGCCCTGTTCGTAAGGCTGATCGGGTTTCAGGGCGATTTCCTCGCGCGTCCAGTGAACGAGATCCGTTCCGGAAACGTGGCCCCAGTGCATCGGCCCCCACTGCGTTGCGTAGGGATAATGCTGATAGAAAACATGATACTTTCCCTGAAAACGAACCAAACCGTTGGGATCGTTAATCCAGCCCTGAGATGCGTAAACATGATAACGCGGTGCGTATTGCTTATTCTGCATAACAGCCTCCGATAAATTTCATTACGGCAACCCCGCACAATTCGGCGGCGACGCTGAATGCGCCTTTTGCGATATCCGAAAGAAGCAAAAATCTCGATTTACCTCCACGGTGCCGAACCTCAATCTTTGATTGCAGTTCGGCAGTTTGCCTACGGCAAACCTGAAAACCTTCGCTTTTTGCAATTCCGTCTATCGCAAAATTCACCATTCAAAGGTACCACCTCATTTGTGTGGTGTTACCTTTGAATCAGCAATTCGGCAATCTGAACGGCATTGGTGGCCGCACCTTTGCGAATCTGATCGCCGCAACAGAACAGAGACAATCCTTTCTCGTTCGTCAAATCCTCGCGAATGCGGCCGACGTAGACCAAATCCTGATCGCTGGTGTCGAGCGGCATCGGGTAAATCTTGCTTTCCAAATCATCCGTGAGCTTGCATCCGGGTGCGCTTGCGATGGCGGCACGGGCTTCCTCCACGGAAATCTTCTTTTCGGTAACGAGCGTTACGCTGATGGAATGCGAACGCAGAACGGGTACGCGCACGCAGGTGCAGGTGACACGCAAATCGGGCAGGTGCATAATCTTGCGGCCTTCGTTTTGCATTTTCATTTCTTCACTTGTGTAGCCGTTTCCCGAATCCGAACCGATCTGCGGAAGCACGTTGAATGCAATCTGATAGGCGAATGCGTTGGCATTCAGAGGCTTGTCTGCGGCGTAATCCCGAACCTGTTGCTCCAGTTCCTTCAATCCCGCCGCACCTGCGCCGGAAACCGCCTGATAAGTGGAAGCCACCATGGTCTGTATCGGTGAAATACGGCTGAGTGCGGCAATGGCGGTTAATGTGATAATGGTGGAGCAATTCGGGTTGGAGATGATACCGTGGTGTTTTTTCACGTCTTCGGGGTTGATTTCGGGAACAATCAGCGGAACATCATCGCACATGCGGAATGCGCTGGAATTGTCCACAAAAACCGCGCCCGATTTCACAATGGCCGGTGCGAATTTGCGAGCCAAATCCGCCTGCGCCGCTCCGAGCACGATATCCGTATCGGCAAAGGAAGCATCAGTGGCCTCTTCAACCACAATTTCACCGCCGCAGAACGGAAGACGTGTGCCTGCACTGCGTGCGCTTGCGAGGGCACGAATGCTTTCAATCGGGAATTTGCGTTCTTCGAGAATTTTGAGCATTTCACGTCCGACTGCGCCCGTGGCACCGAGGACGGCGATACGATATTTCTTCATGAAAATTCCTCCTTAGCAGTTTGCTTCGCGGATGCCCGCAAAGAAGCAATCAGAATCCGATTTGCGAAGAGAAGCGGCAAGGCTGTGCATATCCGCAACGGAAATCGGTTCGGTTCGATAGATGTTTTCGCCCGTCTTTTCGGCGGGAACGTCAAGATGCGCCTTTGTGCGCACATAATAGCGGTGCTTGCAGGCGGAATTGTCGATTTGAGCCGTTCCCGAAATCAAATCCGCCGTGATGGGATAGGCGTTCGCTTGAATATCATTCAAATCCAGCATAACGTTTGCGGCTGTCGGGTGTTTTCCCGCACCCTGACCGAAGAACGACTGCGTTCCGACATATTGCCCGACCAGCGTAATCAGGTTATTGTTTCGGCGAACGGAGGCTTCCAAATCGCAGGGGGATACCAGCGTCGGTTCGACATACGCCGCAATTTTCCCGTCGTCCGACAAAGCGGCGGAGGCAATCAGTCGGCAGACGAGGTTCATTTTTTTGAATTCGGCCACATCGCTTGCGGTGATTCTGCGAATGCCCTCCGTGTGCACGGCATCGGGGGAAACATATTTGCCGAATGCCAAAGCGGCGGAAAGGCAGAGCTTGGAGCGTGCGTCGATGCCGTCGATATCCGCACTCGGATCGGCTTCGGCGTAGCCTTCTTGTTGAGCCTGGGCGAGTACCTGCGCAAAATCGACATTCTCGGATTGCATCGTGTCGAGAATCAGGTTGGTGGTTCCGTTTACGATGCCGGAGATGGCGTGAATGCTGTCTGTTTGGCGAAGGCGAATCACGCTGAACAGATACGGAATCCCGCCGCCGACACTGGCCGAAAAGCGAAGAGATGCGCCGTGGGCGCGAGCCGCCTCAAGCAGTTCCCGCAGGTGATACGAAAGCATCCATTTGTTGGCGGTCACCACATTTTTGCCCGCATTCAGCGCGCGAAGAACATAGTCGTGCGCAGGTTCCATGCCGCCCATGACTTCCACAACCGTATCGACTTCGGAATCATGCAGGATGGTTTCGAAGGATTCGGTTTGCAGAGCACCCAGTTCGGGGCGGTTTCTGCGCGTCAGAATATATTTCAGCTGCATATCCTTGCGCTGCGAGAGCTGCTCTTTTACGCCGCTCCCGACAACGCCGATGCCCAAAAGACCGATTTTCATGTGCTTTTGCTTCCTATCTTTTGAATTTTTAATGTGTATTTCCAGAGAAAACACTTGTATCTATTACGGCTACACTATATCATAGAAAGCATAGAATGTCAAAGAAAAATAGGAGTAGAGGATATGAAGATTTGTTCAACACGTTCGCAGAAAATCACCGCAACCGCCCCCGAAGCGGTGCTGCAGGGAATTGCGCCGGACGGCGGATTGTATATTCCGAACAGCTTTTCCGGAATTCGCCTGAATCCTGCGGAAACGCTCACGATGTCGGCCGTGGAAATATCTGCGGCGGTAATTGACAAGATTCTGCCCGACTTTGGCAAGGATGAAATGCGCTCGCTGATTGAAAGCGCCTACAAGGATAAATTCGAAACGCCCGATCTTACGCCCGTGGTGAAGGTGGGCGATGCGTTTGTGCTGGAGCTGTTCCGCGGGCCGACTTCGGCATTCAAGGATGTGGCGCTCTCGGTATTGCCGAGATTGATTTGCGCATCCAGAGAAAAGCTCGGCGTGAAGGATGAAATCATGATTCTCACCGCCACCAGCGGCGATACGGGAAAAGCCGCATTGGAGGGCTTTCACGATGTGCCGGGCACGCGCATTGTGGTGTTCTATCCCGATGGCGGCGTGAGCGATGTGCAGAGAATGCAGATGGTAACGCAAAGCGGCGAAAATGTCAAGGTTTGCGCAATCAAGGGCAATTTCGATGATGCACAAACGGGCGTGAAGAAGATTTTCGCATTCGACCGACAGGAAAACCGTGCAAAGGAATACGGCGTTCGCCTTTCCAGCGCGAATTCCATCAATCTCGGACGTCTTGCGCCGCAGATTGCCTATTACTATAAAGCGTATGCCGATTGCGTGCTCACGGGTGAAATCGCATTGGGCGACGAAGTGAATTTCGTGGTGCCGACGGGCAATTTCGGCGATATTCTCGCAGGTGAATTCGCACGGCGCATGGGGCTTCCCGTCGGGAAACTGATTTGCGCTTCCAACGCCAATAACGTGCTCACGGACTTCATCCGAACGGGCTGTTATGATCGCAGACGCACATTCTATAAGACGATTTCGCCTTCGATGGATATTCTGGTATCGAGCAATCTGGAGCGGTATCTGTATCTCGCATCGAACGGAGATGCCGATTTGGTTGCGAAGCTGATGCAGTCGCTGAATGAAGAAGGCGTATATCAGGTGCCGGGACAGCTGACGGACACCATGCACAAGCATTTCGATGCGTATTGCGCCGATGATGCCCTGTGTGCAAAAACGATTCGCCGCGTTTGGGAGGAGGAGCATTATCTGCTTGATCCGCATACGGCCGTGGCATGGTCGGCGATGGAGCAGTTTAAGCAGCAGGCGGACAACGGTCTGGCGACCATCGTTTTGTCTACCGCATCCCCGTATAAATTCTCGCACGATGTTCTTGCCGCTCTCGGCGGAAAATCGGCAGAGAACGGATTTGAAGCGATGGATGCTTTGAATGCCCTCACGGGAGTTGAAGTGCCGAAGAATCTGGCGGCGTTGCGCAATCGCAAACCCCGATTCTGCGATTGCGTGGAAAAAGATGCAATGCTTGAATATGTCATGAAGGCGGTGAAAGCATGATTCGGATAACCGTTCCCGCAAGCACGGCGAACCTCGGCCCGGGCTTTGATTCGCTGGGCTGTGCGCTTTCGCTGTATGCGAAGTTTGATTGCGAAAGAATCGATTCGGGGCTTTGGATTGAAGGCTGCGAGGAAAAATACCGCAACGCCGACAACCTGTTTGTGCGTGCGTTTCGTGCGGCGGAACAGGCAATGGGCGCTTCGGAATATCCCATTCATTTAATCGTTCATACCGATGTGCCCGATTCACGAGGCCTCGGTTCAAGCGCAACATTCACGGTTGCGGGCGTTCTTGCGGCGAATGCCCTGCACGGGAATCCGCTTTCGCAGGAGGAATGCTTGTCGATTGCCGTGCATTTTGAAGGTCATCCCGACAATATCGCTCCGGCGATGCTCGGCGGACTTCGTGCCTCTTTCATGCAGGCGGGCGCACCGATAACGATTGATGTGCCGATTGCGCAGAATGTCGGGTTTATTGCGCTGATTCCGAATTTCGAAACGAGAACGAGCGATATGCGGCGCGTTTTGCCCGAAAAGGTTTCGCGCGGCGATGCGATATTCAATTTAAGTCGGGTTGCGGTTTTGCAGCGGGCAATCGAAATCGGCAATCTGAATATGATTGCGAAGGCGCTGGAGGATCGATTGCATCAGCCGTATCGCATTCCGCTGATTCCCGAATACAATCGTGCGCAGGAAACGGCTTTGCAGGCGGGCGCTTCGGCGTTTTGCATCAGCGGTTCCGGTTCCACGTGCCTGGCCATTGCCGATAATGCGCAATCGAGAAAAATTGCGGCACAGATTCGCACACAGCTTGCCGATTCTTCGTATCAGTGGAGAATCATTCCGCTGGAGCCGGATCGCATCGGCGCATATATAGAAGAGAAATAATTTAAGGGTACACTTCAACGGTCTGTTTGCCGTAAACTGCGAACAGACCGTTTTTAACGCATAAAGGCTTGAATTTCCGCTTTGTTCGGCATTACAATACAAACGGAAGAAACGGGGAGGAAACGGGCGAATGAGCGAAAAGAGAATGTCGAAAAACGGCATTGTCGAAGGCGTAATCTGGAAAGAGGTTCTGCGATTTTTCTTTCCGATTATGCTGGGCACTTTGTTTCAGCAATTATACAACACCGTGGATACGGTTGTGGTCGGACAGTTTGAAGGTTCTGCGGCGGTGGCGGCGGTGGGCGGCTCTTCCGCACAGATTCTGAATCTGATTCTCGGCTTTTTTGTGGGCGTTGCTTCGGGCACAACGGTAATCGTTTCACAGCTTTTCGGACGGCGTGATGAAAAGGGCGTATCCGATGCCGTGCATACGGGATTGACGCTCGCCGTTATCGGCGGAGCAATCATGACCGCCATCGGCCTGATTTGTGCGCCGACGCTTCTGAAATGGATGGACACGCCGCAGGATACCATGGAAGGGTCTATCACGTATCTGCGAATCGTGTTCCTTTCGATGATTCCGTCTATGGTCTACAATGTCGGCTCGGGCATTCTGCGCGCGGTGGGCGATTCAAAGCGGCCGCTGTATTTTCTGATTGCGTGCTGTTTGGTGAATGTGGTGCTGGATGTGCTGTTCGTGGCGATATTCAAACAGGGCGTTGCGGGCGTGGCCATCGCCACTTCGCTGGCACAGCTCACGAGCGGCTTGCTGGTTTGCCGTTCGCTGATGCGCAGTGGTGAATGCTATCGGCTGGAATTGAAAAAGCTCTGCTGTGAAAAGCAAATGACGCGCGACACCATTCGCATGGGCATTCCGGCAGGCTTTCAGTCTGCCATGTATACGCTTTCCAATATCATTATTACCACGGCAATCAACGGATTCGGAACGAACACCGCCGCCGCATGGGTGGTTTTGGGAAAGCTCGACGGTTTGAACTGGATGATTGTGAATGCGTTCGGAATTTCCGTGATGACGTTTGCGGGGCAGAATTTCGGCGCACGCCGCTATGATCGTGTGGAAAAGAGCATGAAAACCTGTTCGATGATGTCGATGGGAACGGCAATCGCAATGGGTGCGCTGTTTATGATTTTCGCGCAGCCGCTGTTTCGGCTTTTCACGCGAGATGAAGTGGTTCGGAATAAGGCGGTTGAAATGGTGCGCTTCATGGGCTTCTGCTATTGGACCTACATCCCGATTGAAATGATCAGCGGAACGCTTCGGGGCATGGGCGATGCGCTGCGGCCGATGATTATCACCATTGTCGGCATTTGCATTTTGCGCGCGGTATGGGTGTTTACGGTTGTTCCGAATTGGCACACGGAAACGGCAATCATGTGCAGCTATCCGATTTCATGGGTGCTGACCTCGATTACATTTATAGTCTATTATCGCATGTATAAGCGCAGGAAGATTCCGCAGATGGGAAGGACGATTGCATGAATAAAGAACGGCTGGAAGAAAAGCTGTGCACACTGCCGCTGTATCAATACGCATTCATCAAAACCGATGAATTGACATTCACGCCGCGCGTTCGCCACATCTGTGAAACGGAATGCCAAATGTACGGGAAATCATGGGCGTGTCCGCCGGCGGTGGGAACGGTGGAGGCTTGCGAAGCGAAATGCAGAAGCTTCCCCGAAGCACTTCTGATTGCCACGATTACGGAAGTGAACGATATTTCGAATATCGAAGAAACGCTCGCCACACGGGCAGGGCACGAAGCAATCACCCGTCAGGTGCACGATATGGTGCGTGAAGAATCGCAGGAAACGATGGCTTTGTCCACGGAATCCTGCGCCCATTGCGAAAAATGCACCTATCCGAATGCGCCGTGCCGTTTTCCCGAAAAAATGTATCCGTGCGTAGAGAGCTACGGCATTCTCGTTACGGCATTGGCCGAGACGCATGGCATTGATTTTCTGGCGGAGGGCAATCTCGTAACCTGGTTTTCTTTGATATTTTATAGGTAACACCGCACAAATGAGGTGGTACGATGAATAGTGAATTTTGCAGCTTCCAGATACCGCAAAAGGCGCATTCAGCGTCGCCGCCGAATTGT
>CAVHAH010000008.1:0-4198 GCA_963633785.1 bacterium | reverse complement strand
GCTTAATCCAGCAGCGGCGGCGTTTATGCTGTTTCGGGGAAAACATATTCCATTGCGAGAGAACCTTGTGGTTGTCCTCGAGCTGCGGGCCTGTTTCCGCGCGCTGAATGCCCATTTCGAAGCAACCGCGCATCACGTGATTCATCACAACGGCGTTCACGGCGCAGTTCTGATATTCGGGGTGCACCGCAATCAGGAACAAATCCAGCGTATCATTGTGGCGGAGCGCTTTCAATACGCCGATGAAGCCAAACGGAAACAGCCGTCCGTTGCTCTTTTTCAGAGCGTTTGCCAGCGACGGAGCACTTACGCCGAACGCCACCAGATCTTCTTTCTCGTCCATCACGAAGCAGGCGAGCTTCGGATTGATCATCGGCAGGAATTTATCCGCATAGCGCTTTACCTGCGTATCATCCAGCGTGGTGGTTCCGTAGAGAGGCGCATAAGCGGTGTTCCAAAGCCTGAATACTTTTTCGATATATGGCTTGAATTCGGAATGCTTTTTTATCTGCGCCACATGCAGGCGGTTGTGCGCCAGCACTCGGTCGGACAGCTTGTCCAGCCGATCAATCAGGCGTGCATCCGTGGGAATGTCAATCAAATATTCAATCCAGTCAACATCCTTGACATAGCCGCGCCGTTCAAGGTGGGTGATATAGTAGGGATAATTGTAATAGGTGATGAACATGCTTTTGCGGTCAAAACCTTCCACGAGCATGCCTTCGCGGTCCAAATCCGTGAATCCCAAAGGCCCGTGAATCGAATCACAGCCCTTTTCACGCGCGAAATTTTCCGCCGCATCAAACAGTGCATCGGATACCTCGGGATCATCGATGAAATCCAGCTGCGAAAAACGCATGCGGTTTGTATGCCATTTTTCGTTGGCACGATGATTCAGAATTGCGCCGATACGCCCGACCACGCGCCCGTCTTTTTCCGCCAGGAAGGCCTTTGCTTCGCAATAAGTGAATGCCGGATTCTTTTTCGGATTCCAATCGCCTCGGTCGTCTGCGGAAAGGGGCGGAATATAGTGCGGTGCATCCTTATAGAGTTTGTTGGGAAAATCGGAGAATATTCTGCGATCTCGCGCGGTTTTGACCTCTCGAATCGTTATCATTTTGCATCAGTCCCTTTGTTTTGCTTCAGTATACCATGACTTATGTTATTTGTCTATCTTGGAACGGCGAAAACGGTAATAGCCGATACAAATCAGAATGCTTGTAAACGAAGCCAGCGGTGTGGCCAAGCCGATGGAGAACATCGTGGGTTCGGGTCGGCTGCTCATCAGAATCGCAAACGGCATTCGCACGAGCAATGCGCCGATCAGTCCCTGAGCCATTACGAACACCGTGTATCCGCAGCCGTTGAAGTATCCCGTGAAACAGAACAGCATACAGACCAGCAAACAGTCAAACGAGAAACCGCGCATATATTCCGCCGATGCGCTGACCACGGCGGCATCACGATTGAATATCACAGAGAGGGCAGAACCGAAGAAGAAGCAGAGCACAAACATGAATACGCCGACCGCCAAAGCCGTGCCCATGCCGTAAAACAGCGCCTTTTTCGCACGTTCCGCTTTTTTCGCACCGATGTTCTGCGCCACAAACGCACTCATGGCGGAACCGAATGCCGACGGAATCAAAAGCATAAAGTTGATTACCTTCTGCGCAACGCCGTAACCTGCGGAGAAAACCACGCCCATATTGTTGATTACGGCATTGACAACCAGGAACGAGATGTTTGTAAGCACATCCTGAAGCGCAATCGGCGAACCGAGCTTCAGAATCTGATTGATAATCCACCTGTCCGGGCGAATGGAACTGCGGTGAAAATGAAACGGCAAATCGATGCGCATCATGATTACAAGCGAGAGAATCACGCTGACGGCCTGCGCAACGACCGTGGCGATTGCCGCACCCGCTACGCCCATATGCAGCACAGCCACCAGCAGTAAATCGCCGATGATGTTGGTTACGCAGGCAATCGCCACAAATACCAGCGGGAGTTTGGAATTGCCCAAACCTCTGAAGATACCGGAAAGGACGTTGTATCCCACGATGAACAGCATTCCGCACGCACAGATGCGCACATAATCGAGCGTTCCCTGAAGCGCCTCATCGGGCACGCGCATGACTGCCGCAAACGGTTCTGCGATTGCGAGCACCAAAGCGGTCATAAAAATCGCCAATCCGCCAAACAGCAGAACGGACGTGCCGACGATGTCGCCCGCTTTCTCGAAATCCTTCTCGCCGATTTTGCGGCCGATTAAGACCGTTGCGCCCATCGTCAGGCCGAACACAATCATCATCGGAAGATTCATCATGGTCGAACCGGTGGAAACGGCGGACACGCTGCCCGCATCGCCTGCGAACTGCCCGACGATAATCAGGTCCACCGCTCCGTACATGGCCTGCAGCAGCAGCGCCAGCATAATCGGAACGGTAAAGCGAACGAGCGGAGCAAGTATAGGTCCTTCGGTAAAACTGTTCTTATTTTGCATGGAATTGTCCTTTCCGAATCAAGATGGCAGAGATTACTTCACAACGCCCTTTTGCAGAATCACATTTGCATACAGCGCGGATTCACCCGTTGAAACCACTGCGTAGCACTTCTTTGCGGTATCGTAGAACTTGAACCGCTCGATATGACAGATTTTCGTTCCGGGCTGATGGCGTTCGATGATGCTTGCGAATTCATCCCAAATGGGGGTTTCGACATTGTCTCCGGGAACGGTTTCCATCAGAGAAACCGGGGCATCAACGTAAGTATCCAAAGGCATCAGCGTGAGAATTGCATCGAGCACCTCCGCGGCGCCGTGTCCGTCCAGACGAACCAAAACGGAATCCTTCGCAATCGATGCATGCGGGAAGTTTCCGTCGCCGATTACAAGCGTGTCGCCGTGACCCATTTCCATCAGAACCTTCAGAAGCTCGGGGGAGAGAATAGAGGGGATACCCTTCAACATTAGAACCACTCCTTTGAAAAGAATTATACGATTCCATTATATCAAATCGGGAAATTTTGTCAATCACGCTTGCCATAATAACATAGGATACAGTAGAATAGAATTCGAGGTGTATTCAATGAACAATGATTTTCGTTCTGCCCGATTCTGGGCAAGAGCGCTGGTGGAAGCCGCTTTGTATCCCGGCGCACGGGCAATCGATGCAACTATGGGCAACGGCGGCGATACCTGCTGGTTGTGTGAAACGGTGGGGGAGAGCGGACATGTGTACGCTTTCGACATTCAGGCTTCGGCGATTGAATCCACGCGTGCGAAATTGCAAAAGGCGCAGATTCTGCCGAGCGCATCGGATGCGGACGAACGGGAAAATGAAGCGCCCGTAACGCTGATTCATGCGGGACACGAACATATGAAGGAACACGTTTCACAGCCCGTGGATGCAATCGTGTTCAACTTAGGCTGGCTGCCGGGGGCACAGCACGGTCTGACCACCCGTGTGGAAACCACTTTGGCCGCAGTGGATCAGGCGCTTGAATTGCTGAAAACCGACGGCGTGATGACCGTTTGCATCTATCCTGGGCATGAAGAAGGCGCACGGGAACGGGAAGCGCTTCTGAATTGGGCGAAAAACGTAAATCCTCGGCGGTTCGATGTATTGGTAAAGTCCTATCTGAATCAGCCGAATGATCCGCCGCTGATGATTGCGGTGCATAAATTAAAAACAAAGGAGAACGCAAAATGAAAGATTCTTCCAAACGACTGCGCATCGCCCTGACGCTGATGGGCGGCATATTCTTCCTTGCGGCGGTTTACGCATTGCAGGGCGCATTGCTTTCGAGCATTATCGATTGCTTTCATCTGGAATCATCCGTTCAGGGATTGCCCAGTTCGGCGGCCTTCGTCGGCGCTTGCATTTCGCTGGTGCTGTCGCTGTTTGTGATTGGGCGCGTTTCGAGAATCACACTGCTCGCAGGTTCGAGCGGCCTTTGCGCAGTCGGTTTGGCATTGCTTTCGTTTGCGCCCACATTCGCCACCTTCCTGCTGGTGTGGGTACTGATCGGCATCGCCATCGGATTCATCGATACATTGCTTTCGTCGACCATGGCAACGCTTTATACGGGGCGTACCTCCACGCGTATGATGTGCTGTATGCACACGATTTACGGCTTGAGCAGTATCATCACGGCGCCTGTGTATGCAATGCTGATTCGAAAGGGCATTGCATGGAAC
>CAVHAH010000007.1:8546-25766 GCA_963633785.1 bacterium | reverse complement strand
GGCTATCCGTGTTCGTGCGGCGTAACGGGCTGCGTGCAGTCCATTTCATCGGGCGTTCACATGGCGAGATACGTCACGGACCGCATCAAAGAAGGCGTGGAAAGCCGAATCCTCGAACACGCGGGCACGATGTCGGGCATCGATATGCGCGCGGTGGGCAAGGCACTCAATCAGGGAGATCCGCTTGCGCTGGAAGTGGTCAGCAGAGGAGCGGAATATCTGGGCAGAATGTTCCATTCTCTGAATATGATTTTCGATATCAACGTGTTCGTTTTCGGCGGCGGCGTAACGAAACTCGGCAAGAAATTCGTGGACAGAATCATTGCCGCATACCGCCATTATTCGCTGATGGATCAGCGCTTCCCTGCGCAATTCATTCCGGCGGAACTGGGCGATGATGCGGGCTTAATCGGTGCGGCTCTCTTAACCGCAGATGCAGACAAGTGAATCGTGAATGCAAAGGAGGAAACTCATGGCTGAATTGAAACTTCCGTTTTTCGGACACGGTGGCGATTACAATCCCGACCAGTGGCGTGAATTTCCCGATATTCTCGATGAAGACGTGCGCATGATGAAGCTGGCGCACTGCAATCTGATGAGCGTGGCGATTTTTTCGTGGGCGGCGCTCGAACCCGAAGAAGGACGATTTGATTTTGATTGGCTGGAACACTTGCTGGACAAACTGCACGCAAACGGCATTTCTGTTTTTCTGGCAACGCCCAGCGGCGCACGCCCTGCGTGGATGAGCGCCAAATACCCCGAAGTGCTGCGCGTGCGTTCGGACGGCGGGCGCAATTTTCACGGCGAACGGCACAATCATTGCCTCACATCGCCTGTTTACCGAAAGATGGTCAGCCGAATCAATGCGGCGTTGGCGGAGCGTTTTGCACATCACCCCGCAGTGGTGGGCTGGCATGTTTCCAATGAATACGGCGGCGTTTGCCATTGCGAACTGTGCCAGAATGCGTTTCGGGAATACCTGAAGGCGACTTACGGTTCTCTTGAAGCGTTGAATCAAGCGTGGTGGACGAACTTCTGGGCGCACACCTATACCGATTGGAATCAGATTCATTCGCCTTCGCCGGTCGGTGAGCGCAGTGTTCACGGGCTGAATTTGAGCTGGCGGCGGTTCCAAACGGCGCAGACGGTGGATTTCATGCGTGCGGAAATCGAGCCTTTGCGCGCACAGAATCCCGATTTGCCGATTACCACGAACTTCCACGGCGATTTGGTGGATTTGGATTATCGAAGATTTTCCCGAGATTTGGATTTTGCGAGCTTCGACAATTACCCGTCCTGGGGCCGCAACGACGAACACGAAGCAACGCTTTCGGCATTCAGATACGATTATATCCGTTCGCTTCTGAATAAGCCCTTCGCATTGATGGAATCCGTTCCGTCGCAGGTGAACTGGCATGAGGTTTGCAAGCTCAAAAAGCCGGGAATGCATTTGCTTTCGTCGATGCAGGCGGTGGCGCACGGTGCGGATACGGTTCAGTATTTCCAGTGGCGCAAGGGGCGCGGATCGAGCGAAAAATTCCACGGCGCCGTGGTG
Organism: bacterium; assembly: GCA_963633785.1. GTDB lineage: Bacteria > Bacillota > Clostridia > Christensenellales > Aristaeellaceae > Faecivicinus. The sequence continues at coordinate 24,211 of CAVHAH010000007.1, read as the reverse complement.
GATCATGTCGGCCATGAACACACGAGAACCTTCCGGGATGTTACCGAAGTGGGGGAGGCGCTCGAGAAGATTCAGCCGATTGTGAACAGCGCAACGGATGCGAAGGTCGCCGTGATTTACGATACGGACAATCGCTGGGCCATCGAGGACAGCCAGGGACCGCGGCGTGAAAAGCATTTTATCGAAACGGTGCTGGAGCATTACGGCGCATTGTATGCCAACGGCGTGAATGTGGACGTGATTGAACAGACGTCGGATTTCGACAATTACAAGGTGATTGCCGCACCGATGCTGTATATGGTGAAACCGAATGTCGCCAAGCGGCTGGAGCAATTCGTGCAAAACGGCGGCACGCTGATTGCGAGCTGCCGAACGGGCATTACGGATGAGAATGATTTGTGCTTCATGGGCGGTTTCCCCGGTCCGCTGAAAGAGCTTTTCGGCATTTGGGCGGAGGAAACGGATGCGCTGTGGGACGATGAACACAACAGCATTGTCATGAACGACGGCGAAAGCTATTCGTGCTTTGATATGTGCGATCTGATTCATGCCGAGAATGCGGAAGTGCTGGGCAAGTACGGCATGGATTTCTATGCGGATACGCCTGCGGTCACTTGCGCAAAGCGCGGAAAGGGTCGGGCGTTGTACATTGCGACACGCCCCGAAAAGGCGTTTTTGAAGGAATTCTATCGCCGTGTATTGAAGGAAGCACAGATTCAGCCGCTGGTTTGCGATTTGCCGCAGGGCGTTTTTGCGGCACAGAGACATTCCGAAAAGGGTGAATGGCTGTTTGTGATGAATTTCAACGCCGATTCGCAAACCGTTTCGCTTCCGAAGGGAACGAATCTGCTTTCGGGCGAGAAAATTTGCGGCAAAACGGAATTGAAGGGACTCGGCATTGTGATTCTTCAAAGAGAAGCGTAAGGGGGAAGGGCATGGAAAAGATGATTCTCGGACGAACGGGCTTGGAGATTGCACGTTCGGGTTTCGGCGCACTTCCGATTCAGCGCATCAGCTTTGAAGAAGCGGGCAAACTGCTCAACCGTGCGCTCGATGCGGGCATCAATTATATCGATTCCGCACGGGCTTATACCGACAGCGAAGCGAAAATCGGTGCGGGCATAGGTCATCGCAGGAGTGAATTTTTCATTGCCACGAAGACCCATGCGAAAACGGGCGAAGGATTGAAAAAAGATCTGGAAACCAGTCTGAGGGAACTCAAAACCGATGTAATCGATGTGTATCAGTTCCACAATCCCGGCTTTGTTCCGATGCCCGGCGGCGAAGACGGGCTCTACGATGCGATGCTTCAGGCACGTCGTGAGGGCAAGGTTCGCTTTATCGGCATCACACAGCATTCCATCGACCGTGCATTCAGTGCGGTGAATTCGGGGCTGTATGATACCGTTGAATATCCGTTCAACCACCTGTCCACCATGCAGGACTGCAAACTCGTTATGCGCTGCAAAGAAAAGAATGTCGGCTTCGTGGCGATGAAGGCGCTTTCGGGCGGTCTGGTCACGGATGCACGATTGCCGTTTGTATATCTGCGTGAATTCGATAATGTTGTTCCGATATGGGGCTTTCAGAAGATGGAAGAACTGAATCAGGTTATCGATATGGAGGAGAATCCGCCCGAGCGAAATGATGAACTGAATCGGTTGATTGAACGCGATCGCCGTGAGCTTTCGGGCGCATTCTGCCGAAGCTGCGGATACTGTTTGCCTTGCCCTGCGAATATCAAAATTCCGCAGGTGAATCGCATGATGCAGCTGCTCGGCCGTGCCGTTTGGCAGAACTACGTTACGCCCGAATGGCAAAAGGAAATGGAGCGAGTGGAGGAATGCGTGCACTGCGGCGCTTGCGCAACACGTTGCCCGTATGGTCTGAAACCGTATGAATCAATGGTGGATCAACTCAGAGATTATCGCGCGTTTGTCAAAAATCATAACCTTTAGAAAGGAACGAAAGCATTTGCAGAATCTGATCAAGGACTTTCGGAAAAATCCGGTGATTCCCGCCGCGCGCACGCTCGAAAGCGTGAAACGTGCCGCACAGAGCGATGCCGCCGCGATTTTTCTGCTGGGCGGTTCGATATTCACATTGCCGGAAATGATTCGTGTGGTACACGATTGCTCCAAACGTGCGTTTGTGCATTTGGATTTGGCGGACGGACTGGGCCGTGATGAGATGGCGGTGCGCTGGTGCGTGGAAACGCACGGTGCCGACGGCGTGATTTCCACCCGACCGAGTTTGCTCAAAGCGGCGAGCGAAATGGGTGCGCTCACGATTCAGCGCCTGTTTTTGATGGATTCATCTTCGTTTGAACACGGCAAGAAGATGCTTCGCAGTACGCCGCCGGACATGGCGGAAGTATTGCCCGGCATTGCGCCGAAAGCGATTCGCGAATTGTGTTCCGTGTTGAATAAACCCGTGATTGCGGGCGGACTGATCAGCGAACCTCGGGAAATCGCATTGGCACTGCAGGCAGGTGCAACGGCAGTTTCCGTCGGAGACGAAAAATTGTGGAACATCAATTTGTAAAGCCGGATTTCGTGCTGTTGTCGGCAAAGAGAATGCTGCCGAAGGTGGAAGAACTGTCGGTTGAATCGCCGAATGCCCGAATACGGGCAACCTTCGTAACGGATATTCATTTGCGAAAGCGCATGAACGGCGAAAAAATCGCACAGAGCATTCAGAACACGCAAGGCGAATTGCTGATTCTCGGCGGCGATATCGCAGACAATGCGCCTCAGGCTCGCCGTATGCTGGAAATGCTCAAAACGCTGCATTTTCCGAAGGGAAAATTCGCCGTTTGCGGAAACAACGATATTGAAGCGTTCGGCAGTTACGAAGCCGCCGAAGCGGCCTTTGAAAATGCGGGCATTCACCTTTTGCGCAACAGCGGAACGTTGATTGCACAAAGCCGAATCTATCTTGCGGGCGTTGAGGAAATCAGATACGGAACCGCAGACGTTTCCGCCGCCCTTCGGGATGCGCCGAGCGGAACCTATCGGATACTGGTGAGCCATATGCCCACGCGCGATTTGCTTTCAGGCAATGCGGATTTGATTCTGTGCGGCCATACGCATGGCGGTCAATTCAATTTCCTGGGCATCACGCCGTATTGCTTCGGCTATGAACGGGCATTGCACCTGGCACAGGTTTCGGGCATGCGTGCGCAGAACAATACGAGAATGCTGGTGAGCAAGGGCATCGGCGCAAGCAAGATACCCCTTCGCATCGGCGTGCGCAGTGAGATTCATTCCATTTCTATCGGCGGATAGAATAAACATTGAGGGTATTGCATGCAGAGTTTTTATGAATCGGTGCGCGACCAAATGGAACAGTCGAGCGCATGGTATCTGAAGGAAAACCGGTGCGAACCGCATTTTCATTCGGGCATTGAGCTGGTATACATGCTTGAGGGCGAGCTTTATACGCTCATCAACGGCGAAGCGCAAACCGTTCATGCGGGTGAATTGCTGATTGTGAACGGCTATTGCGTGCACGCCTATACGCCCAGCCCCGATTGCGATTCCATAGTGGCGGTGATTTCGCTCAGCTCCGTGCCGATGATTCAAAAACGCCTGACATCCAATCGATTCACGCAAACGGTGATTGCGGACGATTCCAAGCATACCTTTGAATTTCTGATGCGCCTGTTTGCGGATAATCCGTCGCAGCCGGCGTTTCTCAAAGGAATCAGCTATACGATATTGGGGCTTCTGTTTGATCGGGTGCCGCTTGAAGCGGTGGGTGCGGCGGACCAGGCGAGCTTCATTTGCAAAATGCTCAATTATCTCAACGACCATTATACCGAAAGGCTGAATGTCGAACAGGTTGCGGCAAAATTCGGTTACAGCCGCAGCCGCTTTTCCCACCTTTTCAAAAATACCGTTGGGTACAGTTTGCCGCAATACCTGAATATGCTGCGCTGTCGAAATGTGTGCGATGCACTGCTTTCCACCGATACGCCGATTGCGCAGCTGGCAATCGATGCGGGCTTTCAATCGCCGCACACGTTTTACACCGCTTTCAAAGCATATTACGGCATGACGCCCAGCGATTATCTTCGAGAGCATCGCGACATCAAAAAACAGGAATGAAGCATTCAAACTTCATTCCTGTTTGCGTTATGTGGCTTCTTTTGCGTGCTGAGAGAGATCCGCAAACCACGTGTATTCGCCCTTCCAGCCGAGCTTTACCGTTCCGAGAGAACCGTTTCTCTGCTTGGCGATGATGACCTCGGCGATGTTTTTGTCGGGCGTTTCGGGATCGTAGTAATCTTCACGGTGAATGAACATCACGACGTCCGCATCCTGTTCAATCGCACCCGAATCGCGAATATCCGAAAGAACGGGGCGATGATTCGCACGTCCCGTAGGTGCACGGGAGAGCTGCTGAAGCGCAATCACGGGAACGCCCAGCTCGATGGCCAGTGCTTTCAGAGAACGGGAAATCGAGGAGACCTCTTCCTGACGGCTGCCGAATTTGCCCACGCCCGTCATCAGCGAAAGGTAGTCGATCATAATCACATCCAGCCCGTGTTCGAGCTGAAGTCTGCGCGCTTTGGAACGCACGCCCGAAGGCGTAATGCCCGGGGTGGCATCCACGTAAATCATCGAAGGCCCGATGGCGACCATTGCATCGCACAGCTTCGCCCATTCTTCATCGGAGACCTGACCACGCCTTACACGCGACATATCCACCCGAGCTTCGGTGCAAAGCATACGCATGGCCAGCTGTTCCGCAGGCATTTCCAGCGAGAATACCGCCGCTTTTTTGCCCGCGCGAATCGCCGCATTTTCGATGAAATTCATGCCGATACTGGTTTTACCCATTGACGGACGCCCCGCTACCAGCACCAATTCACCCGGATGCAGACCGGTTAAAAGATCGTCCAGCTCGGTATAGCCCGTAGGAACGCCCTCGATTTTGCCGTTGTTGCGAACCAACAGTTCGATTTTTTCGAATGTGTTGAGCAGAACGGGCTGAATCGGCTGAAGCTGTTCGCCGCCTTTGCGCATGGTGATATCGTAAATCGACTTTTCTGCGCTTTCGAGAATGTCCTGCGTTTCCTCTTCGGCGGAATAGCACGCATGAAGAATGTTTTCCGATGCGGCAATCAGCTTGCGAAGCGTGGATTTTTCATCCACAATGCGGATATACGCCTGAACATTCGCCGCACTGGGCACGGAGCGATTCAGCTCAATCAGGTATTGCGCACCGCCGATGGCATCGAGCTTTCCTCTGCGTGTAAGCTCTTCATCGAGCGTAACAAAGTCGATTTCACGCGAAGCCGAGGCCATTGCAAGCATGGCGGAATAGACCTCGCGGTTGGCGGGGTCGTAGAAATCATCCGGCGTAAGCGATTCAATCGCCAAAAGCGCCGCTTCGCGTGAACGCAGCATTGCGCCGAGCACACCTCGTTCGGATTCAAGGTGATTCGGCGGCGTGCGCACATCCTCCTGCGGGAAATTGTATTGTTCCATGGTTTATTTGGTAACGACTTTCACATTCACAATCATGCGAGTGGAAATGCCCGCCATCAGCTTGAGCGTTACAAACGACTGTCCCGCAGACTTAATCGGCTCTTCCATTTCCAGCTTGCGCTTGTCAACTTCGATGCCGTGCTGTTCCTTGAGTGCTTCGGCAATCTGATCGTTGGTAATTGCGCCGTAGAGCTTGCCGTTTTCGCCGCCGCGAACGGTCAGCTGAATGACTTTGCCCTTCAATTCACGGGAACGCTCCTCCGCTTCCGCACGGCGAACCGCTTCACGATGCTTATCGGCACTCTTCGATTTTTCAATGGAATTGACGGCTTCGGAAGTGGCTTCCTTCGCCATTTTGCGGGGGATGAGGTAGTTGCGTGCGAATCCGTCGGACGCCTCTACAATCTGATCCTTCTTGCCTGTGCCCTTGATGTCCTGAAGCAGAATAACCTTCATATTGATAACCTCCCAACCGTTATTCAGAAATCTGCGCATTCTTTTTCTGCGCAATGTATCCGTCTCGACCGAATATCGCAAGTGCCGCGCCCCAAACGAACGCAACGGTCTTTGCGAGAGAGAAAAGTGAAATCAGAACCGTGAACAGAACGGCGAATCCCGTGCGCCGACCGCGGGTGGCTCCGTTGTCCCGCATTCTGCGGTCGTTTGCGCAAAGCAGATTTGCGGCGAATGCCAGGTAAACAAGATTGCAAATCGCAGTCCATGCCACTTGAGCACCGTTCAGGCTTGTTCCGGACAGGAGTGCCGCTGCGGCGAATGCCACCAAAAGACCGACGGCCGTCTGTCCCGGCAGTTTCCAATCGGCGAGTCCCTTAAAGGAATCGGCGGTCGCTTCGCCATGGCGCGCGGCGGTTCGATTTCCCCAAAGCAGTGCAATCAGAGCGGTGAATACCGAATCCGTGATAACGGCGGAAGGGATATTCGTCTGATAAACCGTTTGCATGTTCGCCAGAACATCTTTCATAATCGAGAACATGGAATCATAGGTCACATCCATGCCGTACGATTCAAAGAGCGGCTGATACACCTGCGAATACAGCTGCGGCAGCATTTCTTCGAACATGGTGCGCATTTGCTCCATGTATTCGGAAATCAGGCTCCCGTGGAACATCAGCACGGAAAGAACGATGGCCACCAGAGCACCCGATACCGAAACGATGAGGGCGTTGCGCATCTGCGTGAAAAACGGCTGCCTGAGGCGAATGCCCCGGGTAATCACAATCGCAGGCACCAGCGTAATCGGAAGCATCACGATTCCCACGGTGCCCATCGAGTAAATCGCAAACGCCGCACCGCCGACCATCAGAATACACGACGGAATCCGTCCGCCGCCCGCATACAAAAGCGCCGAACCGATGACATATACCGTGGGTAGCCATACCAGCAGCATGGTCTGCGATGTAAACAAAAACGGGTGCAGCAGTGCAAGCACAATCGCAATTATGCTGTAACCGATAATTTTTCCTTTGGATGGTTGATAACGTGCGACAGAATCCATATCGCATCCTCCGCTTTTTCATGATTATTCTTTATTTTAGCACATTTCCGAGCACAAAACAAGGTAAGATAGTTAAGAATCCCCTGATTAATTCGGCGGCGAATCTGAGCGTGCCTTTCACGGCATCCGGGCGGTGAATTAAAATCTTTGATTTAAATTCACCAAGTCTGCCTTTGGCAGACTTGGAAACCCTTCGGGTTTCCAACCTCCTTCTTGTAAAATTCACGGCTCATTTAATCAGTGTATCCTTAAAATCGAACGGATACCGCCGCAATCTTATTCACGGTAGAATTTGATTCTCGGCGGGAAATATGGTATACTGAAATCAATACATATCTAAAGAGGTAAATTGCATGAAACAGCTCAAACGTGCCATCATGGCGGATTATGAAATTCCCGAGAATACGCCCGAAACCATCAGAGGCATTCAATTCGGCGCAGACGCCGCACTTTTGGGCGTTGCGGACAGAATTCTGGACGATGCCAACCGTTCGGGAGCGCAGGTCGGTTTGGCACTTGTGGCGACCGACGGAGTTATCGAAAAATTGCGTGCGCAGGATAATATGTATACGCTGTTTGCCCGAGGCGATTTGAATGATCGGGAAATACGCATCGAACAGGTGATTCAGCCGTTTGTCAGGCTGTTTGATCCCGAAGCGGATGATGCGGCATTGCTGGATTTCGCACACACGGCCGAACCGGATTTTATGCTGCTTGCGCCCGATTTTATCGATTTGTCGCTCGCTGCGCGGTTTTTGTTCGAATATCGAAGAAAGATTAAAATCATAGCGGTCAATCAGAGCGCGGAAGAATGCCGCAACGCAATCGGCGAGATTCTCGCTTCGTGGAATGCGGACACGGCATGTCTGAATGACTGCACGTTCATTTCATCGCTTTTGGAGGGCATGGCTTCATCGGCAACGCCCGAGGAGGCGATTCGGTTGTGCGAAAAGATGAATTATCGGGATTCGATGATTCATATCGCAGAACCCTATGCCCACTGGACGATTCAATGCGCCGAGGGCGAGCTCCCGTTTGGCGGCGAAAATATCGAATTCGTTGAAGATATTGCCCCCGCGGTTTTGAAGAAGCGCGCGCTGTTTGACGGCGGCCTGTTTGCGCTTTGTGCACTCGGTGCGCTTCACGGCAATCGGACATTGTCGGACTGCATGAAAGATGCGCCCCTGCGGGAACTGGCGGGACATGCGATTTACGATGAAATTCTGCCGTATGTTTCGATTCCCCGCAGCGAAGCGGCGGAATATGTGATTCGATGCTGTGAACGCTGGGAGAATCCGATGGTGGAAAACAGAATCTTCGATGTTGCCGCGGGATTGCTGCTGCGTTTTCGGGAGGGCGTTCTGCCGATTCTGAAGGCGTATTGCGAGGAGCGTTTTGAAGCGCCGAACAATCTGTCGATGGCACTGGCGGCAACGATTCTGGTCTATGCCGATGCCCGATGGGAAGACGGCGCCTACCGAACGGAAATCGGCGGCGAGCGCTTTGTTCTGAATGACGATTCCGAGGCACTTTTGTCGTTTTCGCATTTGTCGCCGGATATGCCTGCGGAATCGCTGTGCTATGCCTGTTTGGCGGATCGTGCGTTGTGGGGAATGGATTTGCGTGAATTGGACGGGCTGGAAATGGCCGTTTGCAGAAATCTCGAAATGGTAATCTCCGAATGTCGGGAGGAGAAGTAAATGCCGCTCAAACCCTATAAAACACTGATTCGCCGAGCGAGCGACGAATTCATCATTCACAAATCACGATTCATCGGCTACGGTGCGCCGTGCGAAACCGAGGAGGAAGCGCTGAATTTCCTGTCCGAAATTCGCATGCGCCATAAAGACGCCACGCATAACTGCTATGCCTATATCATCGGCGCCAATATGGGCATCATGCGCTATTCCGACGACGGCGAACCCGGCGGCACGGCCGGTATGCCGATTATCGAAGTGATGAAGGCGCGGGGAATCACGAACTGTGCCGTGGTGGTCACGCGCTATTTCGGCGGCGTACTGCTGGGCGCAGGCGGTCTGGTGCGTGCGTATTCGCAAGGAGCGGCGGCGGCCGTTAACAGCTGCGGCGTCGGCTGCGTATATCCGACCGTGCGGTATCTGATTGAGATTCCCTATCCCATGCTCGGGCGGTTTGAATTCTTCCTGAAGAGCGAACCGATTGCGGTGGAGGATAAGCAATTCACCGATGTGGTCACGTTCACTTTGATTCTGAAAACCGAAGACGAAGAAGGCTTTATCGCACGCCTGACCAACGCCACCGACGGCGCAATCGAGCCTTTGCGCTACGAGGAATTTCTGCAGCCGTGGGAGGAAACGTAAAGAGCGCAATTTCTTCAATAATGTGTGGAAAAAATGTCTGAAATCGGGGGTATTCATTTCAAATTAAACATGTTATAATTGTTATATATGTGAATTAGGAGGCTTTTGTATGGGTCGCAAGAACAGAGTATGTCTGATTACTTTGATCGTATTGCTCGTTGCTTCTTTGATCGGATTGTTTATGGTCAAAAAGCAGTGGGATGCCAGCGAGTCGAACTACGTTGCCGCCAACGACCAACTGAGTGAAGCACAAGCCTCTTCCGAAGCACTGCGCACGGAATTGGATTCCGCAAACAGCGAAATCGATACATTGACGGCGGATATCGAAGCCAAGAACGCCGAAATCGAAACGTTGAAAACCGAGCTTGATTCAACGGGCGCAGATTTGACCACTGCGCAGGAAACCGTTGCGGCGCTTCAAACGCAGGTGGATCAGCTTTCGGGACTCGCCGATGAAACCGCCGATGCGAATGCGCGGATTCTCGATTTGCAAACGGCGCTCGATGCCGCCAACGAAAAGGCCGCCGTGCTGAATGGCGAAATCGAAGCTACGCAGGCGGACAATGCCGCCGCCAACGAAACCATTGCGGCGCTTCAAGCGGCACTGGACACGGCGAACAGCCGCGTGGTTGAATTGTCTGCCGTTGATCCGAGCGCAGCGAATGATTCCATCGAAGAACTGAGCAGTGCGCTGATTCTTGCGGAAGAAAAGGCGAATGCGCTGGAAACGGCGCTTGAGAATGCTCAGACCGATGAAAATATCGACATCGAAGCCGATTTGGCGGAATTGCAGAGTGCGATTCTGACGGCGGAAATCAAGGCTGCGGAAGTGAGCGATTCGCTGAATGCGCTGAAAGGCGAGGTTTTGGATGCGGATCGAAAGAGGGCGATTCAGAATGCCTCCGACCGCTTTGAAATTTACGATTGCATTCTGGCAAATCGGGAAACGGAAGACGTTGCATTCGCCGATGCGCTTGAAGGCGCGAAGAATGCGTCCCGTGCGCTTGAAATTATGCTGAACGGCGAAATGTCTTCCGAAGAGGATGAAGCGATTCTGAATGCCGCATTGAAGGATGCGGGCCTCGATACGGATGCCGAAACGGCGTTGACGCTTACGGGAAGCGAATCGGCGCAGGTGAAAAACGCCCTGAATGCGTTGTTTGAATCCCGTTTGGATGCGCTGGAAACGGCGGCGGGCGATGATGCCGTGGGCAATCTGGATCACGAAGCATTGTCCGAACGCCGCAGTGAACTGGGCATTCTCGATGAACATACCGCACTGGAAAGCGCTTTGGCGCAAATCGATTCTCTGAATACATTGTTCAGCGGAAATGCCGAGGCCGAGACATCGCTGGAAGAACTGCGCACGAAGCTGACAATCGCCCAAACGGCGCTGGAGGAGATTGAAGAGCGTTTGGCAGACAGCAATCGGGAAATCGCCGTTCTTGAAGCGCAGGTTGTTGAAATGAGCACGCAGGATTCGCAAAGCAGCGCCGAAATCGCCTCGCTCACACAGCAGTTAAGCGAAGCGAAGAGCACCTCGGAATCTCTGAGCGAACAGCTTGCGCAGGCACAGACGGACAGCTCCACGGTGAATACCTCGCTGGAGGAAGCACAGGCGAAGATCGCCGAACTGGAAGCGCAGTTGAGCGCGGCGCAAAGTGAATCCGAAGCCCTTTCGGCAGAACTGGAATCGCTTCGTGAACAGTATGCCGCCGCACAGTCCGAATCCGAATCCGAGAAAACCGCACTTTTACAGCGCATCGAACTGCTGGAAGCCTATCTGCTTGAAAGAGAGTTGGGCGAAGGCGAGGCACATTCCTCCATCACGGCCGCAACCGTTATTCGCATCGGTACAGACGGAATCAGCGGTGAATGGGCATACACGAACAATCTCGTAAGTGGAAATTCCGTGGTGCTGTCAATCGAGATGAACGGCACGGAGCTGTTCCGTTCCGAAACGCTTGCGCCCGGTGAAACGCTGAATGCCGTTCGCCTGAATACCGCCCTTGAAGCGGGCAGTTACGAGGCCGTTTCCGTTACGGCGATTTACGAAGAAGACGGAACCTACCTTTTCGCCAATCGCGTTCCCGTGACGCTGGTGGTTGCCGATAAATAAAGACGGAATAAGACACGAGCCTGCGACCGATATCGCAGGCTCGATTTTTTATTCCTCATCTTGTGAATAGGCACTTAAATAGATTTCATCGTAAGCGGATTGCTGTTCAACGTGCAAACGGTTGAGCTTCACCATTTCAAGCAGTGCCATGAACATGGTGATGACCTCCGAACGGGTCATGTTTTCATCAAACAGCTCCGTGAATCCGAATCGCCCCGACTTCACTTTTCGCGCGATTCGAGCCATACAGCCCGAAACCGTGAATCGGTCGCGGCGAATTTCACGCCCTGCCATTGCATCCGCGCGTTCATCGGCGGCCACGCGCTCCAACACGCGTTTGAATGCCCGCGCGAGCTTTTCAAGCGTAAGCCCCGTGATTTCTATGTTCGGCGGCGGAAGGGGATATTCCTCGGGCATCTTGGTCAAAAGCGCACGGGCTTCCTCTTCGAGCGTGTGCATCTTTTCGGAAGCCTCTTTGAACAGCTTGTATTCGGTGAGCTGTTTAATCAGCGCTTCTTCGGGCGATAATTCGTTGGGGTCTTCGGGCTTGGGCGGTTTGGGCAGCATGGCTCGGCTTTTGATTTCCAATAGCGTTGCCGCCATTTGCAGAAACTCGCTTGCGGTATCCATGTCCAATTCATCAATCAGGCGCATGGATTCCAAATACTGCTCCGTGATTTCACTTACGAAAATATCGGCAATATCGATTTTTGCGGTGGAAATCAGATTCAAAAGCAGATCGAGCGGCCCGTCAAATTGTTTGAGAGATACAATATACGCCATACTAAATCAGATTCACCGCCTGCAACAGCATCAGCAAAACATTGCCCAGACCGCTGAGAACCGCATTGTAAATCGATTGCAGACCTTCGCTGAGAACGCCCGAAAACAACAGTACATACAGCAATGCGGTGCCTGCCGCCTGACCGCGCATCGATGAAAACAGCGGGCGCTTCAGCAGCAAATCGTTCAGCGCATGATAGCCGTCGAGCGGCGGCACGGGAATCAGGTTGAATACCGCCAGCACGAGGTTCGTTAATGTGAAATAGAACAGCATTTCATACAAATATCCGAAAACGCTTCCGAACATCGGCGTAATGCAGACCGAGCCCATCGAATAAGCGGTTTGCACTAAATCGTTCAGAGAATAGTAGTAAAAGCTTTCTCCGCTTGCAACGAAGATTGCGGAAAGACCGTCGTAATTCGTGCGGAAAACGGAGTCCTTCGCCAGCCAATACATCTGCCGATACGGAATTTTCGCAAGGGTGATTGCCATACAGCCCGCCATAAGCAGATACCCCAGGCAAAACATCGCAATATTCATGGCAATGCCCGCCAGAGATACTTTCAAATCGTCCTTGCGGTAATTGCGAAAATTGTTCGGATTCACGGGAACGGGCCTTGCCCAGCCGATGCCGATAAACAGCATCATGAACACGCCGAGGGGATCGAGATGCTTGAACGGATTCAGTGTAATGCGTCCCTGCAGGCGAGCAGTGGGATCGCCGCAGCGATCGGCCATCCATGCGTGTGCGGATTCATGCACCGAAATCGCCAGCCAGCGCCCCGGTAATGCCAGAAGCAGTAAAAGCAGCGTGTTTTTCGGGTCGGAAATCAAATCCTCGAGATAACCGAAATGCATAGTGCTTCATTCCTTTCAGCGATACAAAGAAGACGCGCTCCGTTTCGGATTTGCGCGCCTCTTCTTAATGATACATCCATTCGGCAAGGGGAAGAAATCCCCCTGAAGAGAATCGACGTATTTCGGCCCGGTTATGCGATCGGCGATACTGTCGGCGTTATGCTCGGCATGACGGTCGGCAGTGCATCAAGCTCGGTACGCAGTGTGTCGGAAAACTGTGCAACCTGTTCGGGGAATACCATCAGCACAACCACGGTGCCCACGGCAATCAGAATCATCCAAATCAGCATGGCCAATGCAAAACTGCGCTTCGGCTGGCGGCGTGAGAAAATCAAAAAGCAAATCACGGCAATCAGATTCACGCCCGGAATCGCCATCAGCAATATCGTAAGCAGCCAATTCCAAACCGAGACCCTGTTTTTGCTCTTCTTTCCATGTGCCATAAACAGATCTCCTTCCATTTCTCGATACTCTCATTATAACACGGCTTGTCGGGAAACGTCAAACGCCTGCGAGGGCTTTCGGAAAAAAGTCGATATTTGGCTTATTTTTTGCCTTGAAACAGGCGAATGTGGTTGTTCCAGAGAATGTTTTCGCGCTCGGAATCGTTCAACGGGAGATTCAGGAAACGCTGCAGTTCCTCTTTCGGATCCCACATCGGGTAATCACTGCCGAACAGTGCGCGGTCCGTGCCGTAGCCGCGAATGATTCTTGCGGCGGTTTCGGGAGAAAGTGCATACAGCGCACTTGATGTATCCACCCAGATGTTCTCGCCCGTCAGCACTTCTGCGGCCTGCTCCCATACCTGCCATCCGCCGAGATGTGCGCAAACCAGTCTCAACTGCGGAACTTCGTGCATCAGGCGGTGAATTCTCTGCGGTGCGGAATTGTCACGCCTGGAATCGCCGCAGTGCAGCAAAACGGGAACTTTGTCGCCGATAATGTCAAACATGCGAATGGCGCGCGGCTCATCCACGTTGAATTCCTGAAATTCGGGATGCAGCTTGATGCCCTGAAAGCCCTGCTCCAGAATGTCCTGAACCGCCTGCTCGATATTTTCCATGTCCGGATGAAGCGTTGCAAACGGAATGATGCGGTCGGGCTGTGCGTCTGCCACGGATTTGATGAATTTATTGATGCTTGCAACCTGGTGCGGCGTTGTGGCGGGCGAATGAATCACGCATTGCTCGATGCCGGTTTCATCCATTCGCTTCAGAACCGTGGAAACACGGCCATCGCCGTACATGGGGTTGTCGTTATAGAAATTACTGATTGCCTGAACGGCCTTCGGGGCGATTTTGTCGGGATAAATGTGAACGTGAATGTCGAATATTTTCATATATGCGCTCCTTTGGTTTCCGATAACTCGGCTATTGTATCACATTCGGTTTACCCTTTCGGCGATGAAATCGTTGCAAAATGATGTTAATAACGTTGATTTAATATTAAATGACAAAAACTAAACACAAGGGGTCTTACATTCGACATAGATTTGTAATATAATAGTGGCAACGATTTAGATATTTTTATGACAGAAAAGAGGCAGAAATTATGTCACGAATCAAACGCAGAGTTTGTCGAACGATTTTTCTGACACTTACCATACTGGCAATGGTGCTCCCCGTTGCATTGGCCGACGGCATGAGCATGTATTTCTATAAGGATTCCGTGGTTTTCGCACAGCCGGACACGTCGAGCGCATCGATATCGGTCAATAAAGGCTTGAGGGTAACGCTCACGGCGATGAACGGCGCATGGGCACAGGTTAAGCGCGACGGCGTCACGGCTTATTGCCGCCTGTCGAGTTTGGCGCTTCGCAATCCGCTGCACGGTTATGTTCAGAAGGAATGCTACCTTTACGCTTCGGCTTCGACATCTTCAACGCGGTCTTCGAGCAAGTTGAGCGTGAATACGGATGTTTATGTATTGGGCATCGACGGTTCCTTTTATCGCGTAACCAACAAGAGCGGCAATGTGATCGGCTACATTCTGAAGAGCTATGTAGACGGTTCGAAGGTGAAACAGCAATCGAGCACGTCGAGCACATCAAGCACATCGAGCCGTTCCGACATTTTGAAGCAAATAAAGGCGAAGACGGTCATTATGGACTGGTACGAAGGCGGTTCTTCGGTGCTTTCCAAGGGCGAATACGGAATGCTTTATGATATCGAGAGCGGCACCGTAATCAACGTCAAGCGCATGGGCGGTTCCTCTCATGCGGACTTGGAGCCGGCAACCAAGGAAGATACCGAAAAGCTGTATTCGATTTGCGATGGTGAATACAGCTGGGATTCCCGTTCGGTAATTCTGATTGCAAACGGCAAATGCGTTGCGGCGGCAATCAACACCATGCCGCACGGCGATCAGACGATTTACGACAACGGCTATGACGGTCAGTTCTGCCTGCACCTGTACAACAGCCGTACGCACGGTTCCGATTCCGTGAATTCCAGTCATCAGCAGGCCATTCGCGATGCTTACGATTGGGCCAAATAAAAAACATAAAGCAAAGGCTCCCGTTCTCGGCAAATTCGAGAACGGGAGCCTTTTTGCG
>CAVHAH010000007.1:0-8509 GCA_963633785.1 bacterium | reverse complement strand
TTTTTGCGATGGGGGAATTACGACAATAAAAAAGCACTCAAAACCGTTTTGGGTTTGAGTGCAATTCGGCGCCGCCTTGAATCGAAATTACAGAGCGCGCTCAACTTTATTGCTGCGCAGGCAACGGGTGCAAACGGACATACGCTTGGACACGCCATTGACCAGAACGTGCACCTTCTGCGTGTTCGGAGCCCAGGTGCGGCGCGTCTTGCGGTTTGAATGGCTGACGTTATTGCCATATACAACGCCCTTGCCGCAAACTTCACAATATTTTCCCATACTCTATCACACCTCCTTCAAGGGTATGTCACAACAAACAGTAGAATTATACCACACTTCCCATGCAAAAGCAATACTTACGATGTAAAAACTATGGTTCGTCCGAAAAAATTGCGACATCGATTACGCGGTGTGTCACAATTTCCTCCTGCACATAATGCTGAACGTGCACAATGATTTCCTGCATCTCGGCATCGCCGTTTGTATCTGTTTCCTGAAGCTTCTCGCGCAATATTTCCAGCGTTTCAACATCGGCTTCATGGATATTCTGCTTGATCTGCTGAGGGTCACTGTAAAGCAGTGCCGTACAAATATCAAGCTGATCTGCTTGCGGAATAATACTCGCAATTGTCTTCTGCCTTGCTTCCGTTTCCTTCTGTAGCTGCTGTTTCTCCCGCGGCTTTGCTATTATGTAGGGAGTATCTCCGGCAGGCTGCGCGCTAGGGGAGACTGTTGGCTGTGCAGACGATCCATGCGCTTGTAGCCGGTACGGGGATACCGCTTTCCTTTGTGCTCGTTGGCCGGATCCTGTTTCCTTTCGCTCTCTTACGCCATTCATAATGACGTGGACAATGGGCGCGATGCATGCGAACGCACACACCATTTTACCTATCGGAAGAAAAATATATTTCCAGTCCTTTTGTCCATCTTCTATCCTTTCTGAAGTAGGTTCTAGGCCGATATCGTATAAATAAACATACTGCAGATCGTCAAGGGCTTCCTGTGCTTCCTCGCTCGGAATATAGGAAAGGATCCTTTTGTAATCTTCCGAATTGACATCGATATCATCTTCCAAACTTGTCAACCTGTGATCCACATAGCCCTTATATTCCAGATTGCCCGGACGATTGATCTGATTCACCCATTCGTTCAACTCTTGCTCCAGTTCATGCAATGCGGTTCTTCTTGAAGCTAGATCAGGAGAAACATCGTGTCTCCGTTCCCTGGAAATAATCCGATTCCCATCGGTATCCGTCAAGATAATATAGCCGTAAATATTGGTAACGGGCACCCTCTCAAAGTATTCAAAATCCTCTCCATCATATTTGAAGGAATATGTATATTCATAATCTTTTTCCTCCGTGTATCCGCCTATCTCTGCGGATACAGGCGTGAAGCATACATGATCGCCGATCTCTGCATCCGGCTGATACTGCTCATACACGATGGCTTTTTCTACATCATGTGGCTCGCTACTAGCCCCTACCGAACCAAGCAGAAAACCAATTAAAAGCAACAGGAGAAACTTAACCTCCGAATTGCCTGCAGAATCGAAAATTGCAAGGATGATTTGCCCGCATCGCTTCATTGCTTCCCTGCCCCTTCTTAGTCATTTCCCCACATGGCCAGCCAGTGTTTGGATTTCTTTTTAATCAGTTCTCCGGCTTCGTCATCGCTGAGTCCCAATGCATATCGCTGTTGGCGAATGAATGTCAAAATATTCGGGTCATCCAGCTCTAAAAAAGCCGTTTTCACCACCGGGCGATTCATTTCCAGCAGTTCCTTCAGGCCGATGACGATATATTCCCCGCTCAGCCGGAAGATGGCCTTCAGCGTTTTGTCCAGAAGCGTGCGCTGCTGCTCAGTCAGTTCTTCTTCGGATTTTACATTGACCAGAAAGTTGCAGCCGAAAACCAGACCGTTCACAAGTATTTTCAGTGCATCCGGACTCGTCGGTGCCTTGGCTTTTCCGGACAAAAAGTCTTCCGCCGAGACCAGCTCCTTCTGATGCTTGCAGTAATCAATAAACTGATTGCCGACCGTCTGCCCCACATTGCCGATGATTTTATTGCGGATCACGCGGTTTTCCACATTGCTGTCAAACTTCAAAATGTCGCTCACGCGATCCCACGAACGCGGCGTTGCGAACACCATATTGCTGTCGCCGGGCACCTGATTGTGCAGCGCATCCGGCTTGTAGCTCAGGAAATTCACCACCCAGGGATGCACGCCGTATTTCAGCGCATAGTCATTCTTCCAGCTGTTGAAATCAACGTCGATATAGTGAATTTCAAAGCGGTCGGCCAGCGGTCCGGCCAGCTGAATGTAAACGCCGTCGTCGTCCTCGCGGTTGCCCAGTGCCACCACAAAGCAGCCCTCCGGCAAAGTGTACTGTCCGATTCTGCGGTCCAGAATCAGCTGATAGGCCGCCACCTGTACACGCTTGGTGCAGGAAGTAATCTCGTCCAGAAGCAGAATGGTGTTCTTGCCATCGCGCTTCTCGTCCGGCAGAATCTCCGGAGACAGCCAGACGGTTTTCGTGCGTTCGGCATTCGGATAGATCAATCCGCCGATTTCCACTTCGGACATCTGCGCCAGTCGGACGTCAATCACCTTGAATCCGTATTTCTTGCCGATCTGGCGGATGATTTGCGATTTGCCCACGCCCGGCGCGCCGAGTCCCAGAATGGCATGCTTGATATTGTGGTCGATGTTGTATTCCACACATTCCCGAAATTCCGTAATGTTCATAATGTTCCTCCTTTACAGCGACGCCGGCTTGCCGACTTTCCTGATGTTGTCGTTTACTTCGGCAGAATTCTTGCTTAAGACCACAATGGTTTTGCGTCGAAGCCGGAAATTATCCTCGTTCAGTATTCCAAAGAAGCCGTCGGTCAGAACCAGCATGCAATCCGGTTTGACGCGGTTTTCGCGAATCCATCTGTAAACGCAGTTGATGTCCGTGCCGCCGGAATGCTTGGGAACGGCCTTGAGCAGTTCCTTTTCAGAGGTGATGTTCTGATAGACATTGTCCACCGCCGTATCCCAATACGCCACATGCATGGTGCAGTGAAACTCCTTGATAATGCGGTAGAGCTGCGTCAGAAACGAATTCATCTCATCTTGATTCACAGACCCGGAGCAGTCCACAAACGCCCAGACACTTTCGAGCGTTTCCTCCGATTCGCCGTGGCCGGGCAGAATCATATCCATATGGAGGTATTTCCGTTCCGGCGTCGCGTAGGAAGTTTCCTCGCTCTGCGCATCGGTGAGCATATTCTTAAACAGCCTTTTCCAGTTCAGCCGCTTGGTTTCCACAATCTGCAAACACTCTCTCGGAATCAGAATATGTCCGTCCTCGCCGCGTTGCTTGGCGGTGTTCAGTGCTTTGGCAATCAGCTGCTTGATTTCCCGGTTCTGAATTTCCTGCTGTTCCTTCGGCAACGTTCCGGGCATCAGATCTCCGCCGATCATGCCGCTTTCGGCCGATGGAATATTATGACTCTTAAACTTTCCATTCGTCCACATATAGGAATCTCGTAATGCCAGCCTGTCTCCGGCAAGTTTTCCGCCTTTCATGCGATTCTCATTATCCGAAACGATACTTGCATAGAGGTTCTCCGCAGTTTCGTATTTTTTAATCTCGGCGAAATACCCATATTCCGGTTTTTCAAGCGGAATGCCGCGCTCGGAGAAACCAGACATCATTTGCATCAGTATATCATTCACAATGAGGTCTTTCGCAATATTGGCGATTCGCGGATCCATTTCCCGGCCGCGGGTGCAATGCAGCAGCAACACATGAAGCACCTCATGCATCAGAATGAAATTGCGCTGCCCGCGCGTCTGCCTCTGCAAAAATTTGGGATTGTACATGATTTTTGTGCCGTCGGTTGCGGCGATAGGGATGCTTGAATCCTCTTTAAACGGAAGCGCCATAATGATATCTCCGTAGAAGGGCATCTTGCTCAGCATGTCGATTTTGAATCGCTGAATTTCCTGTTCCATTGTCATACGATTCCCTCCATCATTCCAGTAAAACCGGCCCGCTGTAGTTGACGCGTAGCTTGTTGTCCGCGCCATAGGTCAAACCGCGGGCATATTTGCAGCCGGAGGCTCTGGTCTCGCGGCCGTAGAATTCAATCAGTTGGCCCTTCGCAGACGCATAGACGCCGTCCCGACACCGACAGTACGCATGATCCCGGTATTCCCGGGTAAACAGCAGCTGCGGATCCTCATCGCGCAGTACGGCGCTGAAATTCACCCTCTGCGTTCGGGCGTAGTCATTGACGGGCGTGGCGGTAATGAAGCTCACCTTCCCCGCCCCCATTTCAATGGCGAAATCCAGAAAGCGGTGTACCTCTTCCACAGAGCCGATAAAATCCTTGAGCAGCATACAGTTCAATACAAACAGATCCTTATAGCTGACGCTGTGCAACGCCTTGCTAAGTGTATTGTGGTCCGGCAGAGCATAACCGAATATCCTATTGTTCAAAGCATCGTCATAGTGGTGTCGACTGATATGCAGGGCTTCGAGTTCACTCAGTCGGTCGATTTCGCAAATTCGTTGAATGTTCATGCCGTTGGTATTCACGCTGACTTCCATGTGCTTGCCAAATACCCCAAAGCAAAGGTTGATCACCCGATTCAAAAGTGCAACGTCCGAAAACGGTTCGCCGCCGGTGATCGAAATACCCCGCACCACTTGCGCCTCTCGAAGCTTCCGGAGGGTGTCCTCCAGCTTGCCCAAATCCAGCCTTTGCGTATCCCGAATGGTCGATTGCGCAATGCAGAACCGGCATCCGGCGGGGCAGAAATTGACGGGCATAATCGAAAGCTGAAGATTGAGCTGCTCGGGCTTTGGCAGGTAATCGCCTCCGTTCTTGGCACAGCAATAGCCCTTGCAGGGAACACGCTTGCCAAACAGCTCCATCATCCGGATCTGCGCCACGCCTTCAGAACAGGAAGGACAATCTGTATTTTGCATAAACTTCCTCCGTGATGGCCCGATTTTTGATCAGCCCATGTTCATCATAAACCGCTATATCCAGGCGGTGATAGGGAATATTTATATCTCCCGTAAGATAATTTCTGCGATAAATATAATACTGCCGGCCGCGGCAACACACTTTGACGGCGGATTGCCAGAAAAAATAGTTTTCGTCAAACTTCAGCGGAACAATCCTTCGCCCGGATGCATCGACTTTTACCTCTTTGGATGAAAACAGAACAAACGTAACCTTTTCATAGGGGATCTCTCTGTCGCAGTTGATACAGTGGTCGTCAAACAGCTCTGCAGCGAGGTTTTTCGGCGGAAACGCACCGCTGCGAAGCATGTGGCTAAAGGCTTCATACTCGGCCGTCCATTTGTCAACGCCGTCAAAGCACAGGCGTGTCGAAAGAAGGGTGATATCCTTCGGGGATCCTAATAGCGGATTCGAAAACAGAACGGAAACTCCCTTTTGCCAACGAGCCGGGCGCCCATATCCCATCGACGGGATCAGCTGCCCAAGGATCGGGAAAACGTCAAGATTCTGAATCAGGTAGTTCCCCTCGGAAGCGGAAACACAGGCAGACTCGGAAAGCAAACGGCTGTATTCTGTCCCCGTCATCGTTAGATAAATCCGCAGGTCGTTGCATTTCCACCCATCCGAATAAAAAATACGATCTCCCCATTGGGTAACGCTGGTGGGAATATAGATTTCGGCCAGTGTATCGCGAGATAGAAAATTATCAAAGCCGACATGGGTAACGCCGTCGGGAATCTCTATACTTCTTAGATTTTTGTCGCAAGAAAAAGCGGCATTTCCAATCCGGGTAATGCGATGTCCCGGAGCTATTTCGCCGGGAATCCGAATTTTCTGCTCGGAAGGCCGACGGTGCAGAATCAGAGTTTCATCTGCTACCAGATAATCATCGGTAATCACATCATACATTGTCAACAACACCTGATGTTTCTTTCCCATTCCCTGCGTTGCTCCGCGCGTTGATGAGCGATGTCAAGTTGCTGTTTGGTCAGAACGCTATTTTCTCCTACTTCAGCATAGACTTCGCGATAGTCCTCTACTGTCTGACGCACCAGCTTTGCATTTTCCGTTTCGCGCTGGGTTTCCAGAATATCGGCAAGCTCCTCGAGCGGTCCCGTTTCGGCTCCGGACCGGACAATCAAGCGGATAAATTCCAATAAACGTTCCTTATCCATTGCGCATGAGCTCCTCCGTTCTTTGAATGGCTGCGGTGAACCGCTGATGATAGTCTCCGTTCAGGCGATAATAGGCAATGCCGGCGCGGTCAAATTGCCGGCGCAGCTGTTCACTGTAGCGTTCGCGATCTGCGGCGATGGTCTCGTTTCGCGTGCCGTCCTGCACAAATTCAACGGTCGGTTCCAGAAACAGCACCAGATCAAACGAATTGATGTCGGCAATGGCCTTGGCCAGCGCGGCGGTATTCTCCCGCTCCGAACCTTGCGACAAAAGAAATTGAATATAAAACGCGGTGGTCAGCGCGTCGGTATCCACAAACAGCACGCGGTTGGCCTGCGCCTTCTTCTCCCATATGGCGGTCTTTTGATAGATCAGGCACTTCTGCAGATCCTCCGCCAGCATGGTGTCCTCGCCGCCGGCCTGATCGCTGATTGCCCGCCCGGCTTCCTCGACGTGAACGGTTTGAAAATACAGTGCCAGATTTTGCGCCAGCGTGGATTTCCCGGTGCTTTCGCTGCCGACAATCAGCACGGTCTTGACGTAATAAGGGCGCACCTCGCAGGGCAGATCCTCCCAATGTTTGAGTGGCGCCTTGCGAATCTCGGTGGAAGAAATGCCGGTTTCGCCGCGATCCAGATACACGATTTTTGCATGCGGATAGAGGCTTTCGTACCGACCGGTATTCTGATAGTCGCTGCCGCAGAATACGGCTTCCGGCTCTCCGCCGACAATTTCACAGATTTCCTTGGTGGTTCTTTCCCAGTCGCCGTTTTCATTGAATTCCGCTTTGGTTTGCGCGGTATCCTCCTGCGGAACGATGGTGACATTGGGCAAATGCTTCGTCATGGCGCGCAGCCAGCGGTAGCGATATTCCATCCGAATGCTGTCACGCGTTTTGCTGTAGCTTAAAATCACATACAAACGCTCGCATTGCGCAGCGGCACGAAGAATGGCACGCAAATGTCCCATGTGCGGCGGGTCCATACTGCCGCCGAAGATTCCGGTTTTATACTGCATGCTGTTTGGCCTCCTTCGCCCATTTGAAATACATGATGACCGCGTTGCCCAGATAGACGATCCACATCAGCAGCGTGGCAATACTGTCGTTGCCCCCGGCAAACGCCACGCCCCACATGAACACCGTCACGACATCCACCACAATCCAGAGCACCCACTGTTCCACATACATGCCGATGGAAACGATCATGGCAATCACCGATGTCACCGTGCTCAGCGCATCCACAAACGGAAGATTGCCGTTTAAAATCTTCAGTATGAATCCATAGCCGAACGTGCCGACCACCACCGCAACCGCCATCAGGATGCGCTTCTTCCACGACATAAAGCGCTTTTCCACCTCGTGCGTTTCGGCGTTCATGTGTTTTTTCCACACATACAAGCCGTAGAATTGCATGGGAAAATAGTAAATCAGATTCAGCATGACCTCGCCATAGTATTTGGCCTTCCACGAGATAATCGCATAGAGCAGCACATTGATTGCGCCCAAGGGATACGCGCTGAGCTTGCCCTTGCCGGTGCAAACCACGCATGCCACGCCCGTTGTGGCGGAAATGATGCCCATGGGCGTATCCTTCCAGTAAATACTCAGCCCTAAAATGATTCCGCAGGCCACAATCAGCCACAGCACTTCCCAAAGCTTCCAGCCCTTCAATTCATCTTTCCACATAAGAATCCCCCACCTTGCCTGCATTTACACATTTCAACCACTTTTAACATATTTTGTCATAATTTAAACCGTCTGTCCAGTCATTTCCCGCAATATCGAATATTTCCGTGAATAAAAGGTTCTTCACGGTTTCTTGGGGGATACGCAGTGGGCAGTGGTCAGATTTGGAGTTCCCCATTAATCACTAAGGATGCACTGATTAAATGAGGTGGTAAGCTGAGCAGTGAATTTCGTTCCACCTACGACTGCAAAAATCGAAGGTTTACTGGATGTAAATCGAGATTTTTGCAGGATGTAGGTGGGCGAAAGGCACGCTCAGATTCGCCGCCGAATTAATCAGGGAATCCCTAACCACTGACCACTAATGCCTTCGGCTAACGCTTCCTGCTACCGAGCGCGTAGTGGACTTGCACCGCCAAGTCGTTGCCCATGCCGGACGCACACGAAAAAGAGCCTGCTGATCTTCATCAACAGGCTCTTTTATGGAGGTGCCACCCGGATTCGGACCGGGGAATGAAGGTTTTGCAGACCTTTGCCTTACCACTTGGCTATGGCACCACAAAAATGGAGCGGTAGACGAGACTCGGACTCGCGACCTCCACCTTGGCAAGGTGGCGCT
>CAVHAH010000006.1:22139-27240 GCA_963633785.1 bacterium | reverse complement strand
CGGCGGCATTGTAGCAACGGCATTTACGGAAATAGATTGCGTTTCCCGTGCTTCGTCCTGTTCCTGCATTCGCTGTTGATGCTTCCATTGCCGCAATAGGATGTAGCTGATGATGATTGCAAAGACAACGGCACACGCCGCTTCTGCAATCAGCATCAGCCGCTTCTTCCTGCGTTTTCGCGCGTTCGGGTGATCCTTTTTCCGATACATTTTCTTGATTCCTTATTCCTGTACGTCGTTCATGGTTATGGTCACGTTGCTTGTCTCTTTCCCCGCTTCTGTGAAGCGAAAGCCGATCGTTTCCTGCTTCCGCAAAACATCATATTCTTCAGACTTCAGCACACATAAGTAGATCATGTATTCGTTTTCTTCCATTCCAACCGCATCAATGCTGTATTTGGGAACTTCGATTTCGCGATACATATAATTCATTTCATCGATGTAGGCTTTCTCTTCTTCGGAATACGGAAATGCGCCGTAGTAATCGCCAAACTGAGCGTGGTATTCTTCTGCACTCATCCACTTGCTTCCAAAAACGAGGTTGCCCTGTGCCTTCAAATCACGGTTTTCCAGAGAAGCGTACCAGAGCACCGAATCATCGCACTTCCAAAATGTACAGGTTCCGGTTAAAAACAGAAATGTGCCGGATGCATCGGCGGTCGTTTGAATTGACTTGGCTTCAACTGTTCCCGCACAACTCGCCTGCGCATCATAAAGCATAATGTATTGCCCTTCGTTTTCACTGTCGGAATCACAGGAAAACAGACTTCCTTGATGCTTTTGACCGTCTACGGTGATTTCCCATTTTTTCAGCGATTCGTCCGCTTTGGTCAGAAAAACATATTGGCCGTCGCCGAGATTCCGCCCGTAGATAGCTTCCGACATGGCGATATTCTCCGCATCTGAAGTTTCAACCGTAATCATTTCCAGATTATTCATCCGTTCAACCGCCAGTTTTACCGCAATTCCGGTGCACTTCGGGCAAGGTTTTTTCCGAAATTCAATCGCAGCTCCTGCAGAAATTGGGAACGCATCATCCGAACAATTCCGGTCCGTGTGAAAATAGGAATCTGCGTCGTCGGTTACGAAATTGCGCTTTTCTTCCTGCAATTCCGTGCAGCACACGGAAGCCTCCGCCGACCATGTAGCGAGCATCAGGAACAATACAAGCAGAGATGCTATCGTCTTATTCATCGAGATCACCCCCACAGCAGGTCGGACATGGGGTCTTGCGAAACTCTTGCGCCGTGCACAAGGCCAGCTGAACATATTTTTCATCGCGATTCGCCGCAGTTTCACAATCCTCGGTTGTGTGATAGTATTCATCCTCATAGCTGCACCAAACCAAAGCATCCTGATCGGGCGATGCAATTTTGTCCTCCCTTTCGGAAGGCAAAGCGAAACGCACCAGTATCATCGCGGCGCATATACAAAGTAGGGCAAAGCTCGCCTTCCGACGTGTGCGGCGTTCCTTTTCGATGCGCTTCATCGCCCTTCTCGGCACTGCATGGAAAGCAGGTGAAACATAGCGGAATTCGGCTGAAAGCTGTTCCTTTAATACCGATTCATCCAGCATATTTTGATTGGTTGCGTGGTCATTCTTTGTCCGGTGAATCATAGCCCATACCCTCCAGCTTGATTTTCAGCTTTTTTCGTCCTTCATACATTCTCGATTTCACCAAAGCGTTTGAAATTCCCAATAGGTCTGCGATTTCCTCCAGTGAATAGCCGTTCGAATAAAAAAGGATAATCGGAACCCGCTGCGCTTCGGGAAGTTCATACACCATTTCCACCACCGTATTCGTTTTGTACTCAGAACGCTCCGTTTGCTGCTTCTGCCGATACCGTTTAAGTTTCTCCTGCTCTCGCTTTTGCTTCCTGCAGATATTGAGGCACTCCCGAGCGAGAATCTTCGCCATCCAGACCTGAAAGCGCTCTTCATGGAGCAATGTGAATCGCCGATTCCAGCCCTTTAGAATTGCCTGCGAATAGGCGTCTTCGCAATCCGATTCATTGCGCAGATAAGCCTTGGCCACGCAAAACAATCTCCGTTCACAGCGGGCAAGCAGTTCAAGATAACGCGCCTCATTCATAAAATGTTCTGCTCCTCGTATTGATTCAATAGGTCTGTAGAATACATATACTTGCGCGGCGTCCGCCAAAGCTCACGCAACCGCTTTGCGGCGGACGTGAATCACAATGACGCTCGCCAAAGCGCCTGCAGCAAGCCCATACAGCAGCGTATTCGAAATTGAGGAATCACCCAATTCGGGCGTCAGGTATTCCCAGTGATTAAACGTTGTCTTCTCCCAGTTGATTCGGCTCAAATCGGCCCAAAGCGGTATGCCGTTCAACCACGTTCCTCCATCCGGATCAGACTCTTCTCCAAAGGTAGCCAATGCAGGCAACGTCAGCAGAAACATGAAAGCAAAAGTCATTGCCAGTACCCGTACAAAAATCTTCTTCATAAAACATCACTCCTTAAACGGAAATCGTGCCTGAATGGCATACACGATTTCGTTGTTATCATCGTCCAACCCGATATAAATGCGGTTCAATTTCGGCTTAAAGTCGGAAGCGTGTATCCCGCACCTCTCGAACTACGAATCTTGCGCTTCCTGCAGTTCGTCAAAGGCGTGCTTATTCTCTTCCGTGTAAGCACCATCATTCACTGTAGTCGCCTCCTTATGCTCGTGATTTGTAATTGCTGAACGGTACCCCGCATTTGATCCGTTCATTTATATTGACATTACTTTTTGCGCTAAAGTTGGAAAATCTAAGAAAACACCGCACAATTCGGCGTATCGTCTCATTTGTGCGGTGCTGCTATAGATTCATATCAATTCTTCAAGAACGGCAAATTCGGCATTTGATTGTGTTCGATGATGTGTTGAAGCATTTTTGCGAAGCCCTCCGGGTCGCGAATTTGGTATTGCATATGATTATACCCTTCAAACACGGGAAAGTGTGCATGCGGATAGCACTTCATCACGGCTTCACGATATTTGAAATGGTCTTCAATACTGCCGAATTCAAAGAATGCGTGTTGCTGAAGTGCAGGGGAGAGCGAAGGGAATGGTTGATCGACCAGGCTGTCTTTCAACTGCCTGCGAATATTTCCGTACGTCAATGCTTTTCCTGCTTGAATGAAATACGGCTTGATAGTTTCATCATCGCACCACAGGATTTTTTTGAGCGTTGCGCCCTTGCTCCAATACAGGCTCTTGATGGCGAGATACAGAAACGGAACTATGATTCTGCGCGTCATACTCCCGATACGGGCAAACTGACCGCCGTCAAAGAAGGCATGCGAAACGGGAACATTAGTGGTTGAAAGAAAGTAAGCGGCAAGATCCGCTCCGATAGACGAAGAAACCACCAATTCGAGAGAATGAACGCCATGCTGTTTCAGAAACGCTTCAACCTGTTCCTTTTCGTTCGATTTGCTTACATATTTTTGCCCCGAACAGTAAATTGTTGATGTGGGCAGAATGCAGAAATAGTGATCTTTGAGAAATTCTGCCACACGCTCACTGCTTTCACCGTTTACACCCATTGCATGGAAGAATAGAATCGACGGATTTTTCGGATTCCCCATGGTTTGAAAAATCATTTGAATGCACCTCTGAAAATAGAAAAGATAGTTAGAGTTATCTAACCAGGGCAATTATACCACTGTCTCAGTGGGAAATCAATCGGAAAGTTGTATAAAGAATTCGCCCCACTGCAAAGTCAGATTGCGCTGTTCTTGCAACGGGGCGATTCGCTTGAATCAGTTCAGTTTGAAGTTGTTCCAAACATCCTGATAATTGCTCTCGTATTCGCCGAGATCCTCAACATATTCCTTTGTTTCCAGCAGATTCTCGGGAATGTGGAACGGCGACATGGCGGCCAATTCGGGATCAATCAGTTCATCCGCGGCGGCATTCGGATTGATGTAGAGCTGCCATTCGGCAACCGCTGCGGCAATTTCGGGACGCAGATAGAAATTCATGAACGTGTGCGCATTGTCCGGATGCGGCGCATTCACGGGAATCACAATCGAATCAATGCCGAAGCCGATGCCCTCTTCCGGGAATACGGCAACCAGATTCGGATTCTCCAGCAGCGACGACACGACAAACGGCGTGAAGATATAACCGACCTTTACCTCACCGTAGGCGATGTAGAGGTAATTCATATCGTAATCCAGCACGCGAATGTTTTGTTTGAGCGATGCGAGTTTTTCGGAAGCCGCATCCAGCTGAGCCTGATCGGTGGTGTTGTAGTGGTATCCCAGTGAGCGAAGCGTTGCGCCGATGGAAACGCGCGCATCATCAATCAGCCAAACGGAATCAACGAAGTCTTCGCGCCAAAGGTCGGAGAAGCTCGTCAATTCGCCGTCCACCTGATCGGGATCGTATACAATCATCGGAGAGCCGACGGTATAGGGCATGGAATACATGTTGTCGGGATCAAAATACTGATTCAGGTAATCGGGATTCAGATTCTGCCAGTTGGTGAGCTTCTCTTTGTCGAGAGGCAAAAGCAGATTCTGCTTGCGGGCGGTGCTGATGGCATAATCGCTGGCGATTACGATGTCGTATTCGCTTCCGCCGTTCGCCTGAAGCTTGAGCAGCATTTCTTCGTTGCTTGCAAAGGTGGAATAGTTGACCTGAATGCCGGTTTCTTCCATGAATTGAGCGAGCGTGCCATCATCGACATAGCCTTCCCAGGTGAAGAGATTCAAAACCTTCTCCTCTTCGGCGAGCCCTGTGCAAACGAACGTCAGCGAAACGAGGGCCAGAAAAACAGCGAGAATTCTTTTCATGGGGTTACCTCCTTATGATTGTTGTTTTTTGCGATCGAGAACAAAGTATTTCACGGCCATGAGAATTGCGACGGCCGCAAGCGTAATGGTACAAAGCGCATTCACTTGAAGGGATACGCCCGTTTTCACGGAAGAATAAACCTTCAGCGGAAGCGTTGTGGTGGTCGCTCCGGTAACAAAAAAGCTGATAACGAAATCATCCAGGCTCATGGCAAACGCCAGCATCACGCCGGAGAGTATGCCGGGCACAATCAGCGGAAGCGTGATTGTGAAAAATGCCCGAACGGGGGA
>CAVHAH010000006.1:5350-22129 GCA_963633785.1 bacterium | reverse complement strand
CCAATGTCGGATCCATGCCCGCCAATCGCCCTTTCACAATCAGAAAAATATAGGGTGTGCAGAAGGTCACATGAGCGAGCACCAGCGTAAGCATTCCGAATCGAAACCCGACAAAAGTGAATACCGCCAGGAACGCCATGCCCAGTATGATTTCGGGCACCATAATCGGCAGAAGTGCAAGCGTTTCGATACTGCCCTGAAGGCGGAATTTCTTGATTGACATGCCCACAGCACCCAATGTTCCGATTATCATGGAAATGCCGCAGCTGATTACGGCCAGCAGCAGACTGCTTTTCAGCGCAGTTACCAGCCCTTTGGTATCCATCAGTAAGGCTTTATAGTGCTGCAGCGAAAAGCCGGTGAATGTGCTTGGGTATCGGCTCGTGTTTGCGTTGAATGAAAACAGCACGACAATCGCAATCGGAAGGTACATCAGAATCAGCACAATCGTCAGATAAACAGGCGCCCAGCGTGATTTTCTGTTCCGCATTTCTTCGCACCTCCTCAGAATACCGTCATATCGGTGGCTTTTCCGCCGAGTTTGCGATAAATCGCCATGATAACGCCCGTCAGCACCAGCAACACCACGGAAAGTGCGGCGGCAAACGGCCAATCCCTGCTCTTCAGAAGCTGATCATGCACGAGGTTGCCAATCAGGATATCGCTCGGCCCGCCCATCAAATCCGACATGAAGAACAAAGCGAGGCTCGGCACGAATACCAGCACACTGCCCGTCAGCAATCCCGGAGCGGTCAGCGGCAGCGTTATCGTTCTGAATACCGAATATGCGCTTGCCCCCAAATCACGCCCGGCCTCCGTCAGCGACCAATCCATCTTTTCAACGGATGTATACACCGGAAGAATCATAAACGGCAAAAGCGCATAGACCATGCCCAGCACCACGGCGCCGTGCGTATTGAGCATCTTGAGCGGCTTTTCGATAATGCCGACAGACATCAGAAACGCATTGATCGGGCCGTTGCCCGCTAAAAGAATGCGCCAGCCGTAAATGCGAATCAGTGCATTCGTCCAAAAGGGCACAATCACCAAAAGCATCAGAATCGTGCGCAGTTTTTCACTCGCGCGCCCCATTGCATAGCCGAAGGGATACCCGAGAAGAATGCACAAAACGGTGGTTTCAACGCCCAATTTCAATGTATTGAAGAAAACCTTGACGTAGTTGGCATCCAAAAGTTTGGCGTAGTTTTCAAGCGTGAATTCGGGCAACACGCCATAACCGTTCGGATCGCGCTTCAGAAAACTCAATACAATGATGTATCCGATGGTTACCCCCACAAACAGCAAAGTCCATGCAATCAGCGGTGCACTCAAAAGACCCTGCGCAAGAGTGTTTCTTTTCTTCTTCATATATTTCCTCACGCCTGAACAATGGGCGCTTCATCGCGATTCCATGAAAGGTAAACGCGATCGCCGATTTCTCCCTGCGAACGCTCCGCACTCTGACAGAGCACGGTGATTTCACGCCCGTCCTCCAAAGCGATAATCGCACGCATGGCACTGCCCGCATAGTGGCGTGAACGCAGTGTGCCCGGAATACAGCATTCGCCGTGCGGCGTTTTCGAGAAACCGATGCGCTCGGTGCGCAGACTGAGCACAACCCGATCGCCGATTTTAACGTCGAAGGGAGCGTTCTGTGCGGGAATGCGCAGAGATGAATATTCAAGAATCAGCCCGCTTGTGTTCTTTTCGACAACCGTCATTTCCAAAAGATTCGTTTGCCCCACAAAATCGGCCACGAATCGGGTTTGCGGATGCTCGTAAACATTTTGAGGCGTGTCAACCTGCTCGAAACGACCGTCGTGCATAATGGCGATGCGGTCGGACATATTCATGGCTTCTTCCTGATCGTGCGTGATATAGATAAATGCGATACCGAGCCTGCGCTGAATATCCTTGAGCTCCTGCTGCATCTCACGGCGCAGTTTCAAATCGAGTGCGCCCAAAGGTTCATCGAGCAACAAAAGGCGAGGATTGAGCACCACGGCACGCGCGATGGCCACACGTTGACGCTGACCGCCAGACATCTGCGCAGGCATGCGCTTTTCATATCCCTCCAGACGAACGAGCGACAGCATTTCACTGACACGTTTTTGCCATTCGGGCTTTTTTACGCCCTTGATTCGCAAACCGTAGGAGATATTCTTTTCGACGTTCATATGCGGAAACAGCGCATAATTCTGGAACACGGTATTCAAATCGCGTTTCTCCGGTTCGAGATGGGTAATATCGCGCCCGTCGAGGTAAACATGACCGCCGCTCGGCTCCGAAAGACCGGCGATAATGCGCAGCGTGGTGGTTTTTCCGCAGCCGGACGGCCCTAAGAGCGTCACGAATTCACCTGAATTCACGTCAAGAGAAATGCCCTTCAAAACGGGGCTTCCGTCAAAGCTTTTTTCGAGATTATCAAGCCTTAAAAGTGCGTTTTCATTCATTGAAAAAGGCCCTCTTCAATATAAATCAATCTGATAATAATATAGCACGTTTCTGTGTTTTTGACAAACTGTATTCATATTAAAATATGACGCACTTTTTGTGAGAGCGAACGGTGGATGGGGGAGAGATATCCGTAAAATTCTATGGAACAAATTGACAATGTATATAGTGAATGGTAAAATAATTAAGGTTAGGGTGTCTGTTCGGGCAAATCTGTTCGAGGGAGTAAAAGGGAATGCGGTGAGAATCCGCAGCAGTCCCCGCTACCGTAAGGTTGACGAATGTGCAAATGCCATTGAATCCGAGGGTTCGAGAAGGCGCACAAAGTAGGATGAAGCCGAGCCGGGAAACCTGCCTTATGCCAAAGGAATTCGTTTCGGGAGAAAATGTTGCCTGACACAGTATTGCGGAGAAAAAGCATTCCTATGTCTGTTTGTTGAGAAAACGTTCTTCTGAAGCAGGAGAACGTTTTTTTTATGCATCGGGAGGAGTGTTGAATGAAGAAAAAACAGAAACGCAGAATCTTGAATACGATAATGGTTGTGATTATCATTGCGATAATTGCGGCCGGGATTTACTTTGCCGGCGGCATTCGCGGCTGGTGGGGTTAAGGAAACTCCGCACCATTCATCGTACCGACTCGTTTGTGCGGTGCTGCTTTAATGTGTTTGAAGGGAGAATATGCAAACAATGAAAAGAATACTTGCGGCTTTGCTCGCAATGCTGCTTTTGCTGGCAGGATTGAATACGGTGATTGCCGAAGGCGATGTCACGGCAACCCCCGATTGGGGCTTGAACTATATCGAGCGCAAAGGCATCGGCTTCTCGGTGGACGATGAAATGAAGCTGCGCAACAAGGATATTCTGGAAACGAAGATTTCCTCGCAGCTGACGATTCGCGTCGGAGAAGCGTTTGCGGTGATGAATGAGCAGACGATTGCGAAGGTTACGGATGTCGAAACGCCGTCGATCACGCTTGAAAGCGGCGAAATGTTCATCAGCGTTCCCGCCAATCAGAGCATTGAATTCACCTATGATGAAAAGACATTCACTGCGACAGACTGCGTTTTTGAGCTGGATGCCCGCACGGGTTCGTCAACGCTGAATCTTTTCAGAGGAACGATTGAAACGAACGGACAAACCGTGAATGCCGGCGAAACGCTTTCTTACAGCGGCGACAGCGCATCCGTTCATGAACTGGCGATTACTTCGCTGAATGATTTCACGCTGAATCAGGCATCGACTCTGGCGGAAAACACCGAGCTGTTTGCCTCTGCGGACGAATTCGAAACGGTCGTGCTCGAACGTGCGGACGAACGGGCGGCTGTTCTGCAGGAAAAGCTGGAACATGAACAGCAGGTTATCGAGCAGGGCGGCACAGAGCAGTATGTTGAAAACACCACCTCCGGAAGCGAGAATACCTCCGGCATGACCTGCACCATTCAGATTCGCTGCGATACGATTCTGGACAATATGCAAAACCTCACGGAAGGCAAGAACGCATACGTTCCCGCAAACGGCGTGATTCTCGCAACATCCACAATCGGATTCGCCGAGGGTGAAACCGTGTTTGAAGTATTGAAGCGCGCATGCTCTGCGTCGGGCATTCAGATTGAATACAGTTGGACGCCGATGTATAACAGCTATTATATCGAAGGCATCAACCACCTCTACGAATTTGATTGCGGCGAGGAATCCGGTTGGATGTATAAGGTTAATGGCTGGTTCCCGAACTACGGATGCTCAAGCTATACGCTCAAAGACGGCGACGTGATCGTTTGGTGCTATACCTGCAACGGTCTGGGTGCAGACGTCGGCGGCGGCATGTGATGAGAATAGGAGCGTGCGAATATGAGAAACGGAATGAGTAAGAAGATTCTGTCGGTATTGCTGGCGCTTGCGATGCTTTTGAGCATGATTCCCGCATTTGCGACAGAACCGGACAATACGGAGATTCCGACGGTAACCGAAACACCGATTGCCACGGAACAGCCTGCCGAAACGGAGAAGCCTGTCGAAACGGAGAAGCCCGTCGAAACAGAGCAGCCTGCCGAAACGGAACAGCCCACCGAAACGGAACAGCCTGTCGAGACAGAGCAGCCCGCCGAAACGGAGCAGCCTGTTCAAACCGAGCAACCCACCGAAAGCCCCGATTTCGAAGAAGATGTGCCGGATGTGATGCTTCTGGGCGCTCCCGCCGTGGAAGCCGAGAAGGTTCGCCTGATTATCGAAAACAAAACGCTTACCGCAGGTGCGGCCTGGACGGGCACACTGCTGGATGAGTGGGTGGAAATCGGCGAAAGCACGAATGCGATGCAGATTTTCGAAAAGGCACTTACGGCAAAGGAATACAACTATTCGACGAGCAGTGGCATAGTTGATACCATTAAGGACCTTTCGAGCAGCGACACCGATATGGGCGCCTGGATGTTCACGAAGAACGATTACTTCCCGGACACGCTTCTTGGCAATACGCCGATTTCCGCAAATGATGTAATTTGCGTGCAGTATACCTGCTCGTGGGGTGAGGATATCGGTTATGATTGGGAAGGCATGGATACAAGCCTGAATTCTCTCGTTGTAACCGGCGGCAATCTGTCTCCTGCGTTTGCTTCGGGAACCACGGAATACACGCTGTCGATTCTGGATACAACGGCATCCGTCACCGTTACCCCGAAGGCGGCCAACAAGAAGTTTTCCGTGACCATTACCGATCCTGCCGGCGATGCCGTTCATTCCGGTGCGGCAATCAACGTAAAAGTCGGCGATGTAATCACCGTTGTCTGCGGCGGTACCACCACATACACACTCACGGTTGCACAGCAGGATAAGTCCGCTTTGCTCAGCGGTCTGCTGATTCACTTCACATCCTCAGCCACTGCATCTTCGGTTGTTATGAAGAATGCGACCGATACCAAGTATTCTACGGAAGTCGTGTTTGATTCCATGACAACGGAATACACGTTGGCGGATGTAAATACCGATTCCGATCTTCAGTTCCGCTTCCGTCCGCAACCCTATGACACCAATGCGAAGGTTACGGTAAAGTGGAAAAACGCAAACAATTCCGGTGAAAAAACGGGCATGGAATGGCAAAAAGGCACTTCGAAGTTCGCCAAATGCCTTTATGCCGGCAAAAACACCGTGGAGTTCGTGGTTACCAACGGTGCGGCTACGCAGACATACACCATTCATGTGAATCTGCATCCCACGCTTACGGCGCTGACCGTAAACAACGGCACTATCGTTCCGG
This sequence comes from bacterium, assembly GCA_963633785.1. Classification (GTDB taxonomy): domain Bacteria; phylum Bacillota; class Clostridia; order Christensenellales; family Aristaeellaceae; genus Faecivicinus. The sequence goes on along the minus strand of CAVHAH010000006.1, from coordinate 16,422 downwards.
ACAAGACGTTCGCCGCAACGACTTCGGAATATGAACTGACCATTCCCGAAGGAACCACGGAACTGACCTTGAATGCAACTCCCAGATACGCAGATTACACCGTGACCTATGACGGCGGCGAAAGCAATGTTGTTTCCGTTGAAGGCAAGGATAAGATTGAAGTTGTCGTAGCGTTTGACGATATCGAAACCGTTTACACACTCAATCTCAAGCGTGTGGAAACCGCAACCGCGCATTTTACCGTTCTTCCCGAAGAAGCTGCGGATGCGGTGCTGGTTGTAAAGAATGATAAGCTCGGAACGCTGACCGCGGACGAAAACGGCAATTACACCGCCATGTTCTCGAGCTACACATTCACCTACACCGTTTCCATGTATGGTTATCAGACGCTTCAGGGAACGATTCCGGCAGAAGGCGGAGAAATCACCGTTACGCTTCAGAAAAACGGCGAAAGCACCTACGAGGATACCGGCAGCGATTGGGACAACTTCCGCAACAGCGATACCAACATGGGTATCACCGATAAGGAAACACCGATCGATCCGGATTCAACCGGTTTGCTTTGGAACAATAAGCTCGGCACCAGTTGGTCGGCAGCTCCCAGCGTTCAGATTATCGTGGATGATGCACTGGTTGTGATGTCGGGCAAGAAAATTTACAAGCTGGATTTGGAAAGCGGCGAAATCATTGCGCAGGGCGATTTGGTAGCGGCACCGAACTACGGTTACACGCCGCCGACGTATGCGGAAGGCTTGATTTTCTGTCCTCTCAGCGGCGGCACCATTCAGGCGGTCAACGCCAAGACGCTTGAATCCGTGTGGGTATACAAAGATCCGCTCGGCGGACAATCGCTCAGCCCGATTACCTATTCCGACGGATATGTTTATACCGGTTTCTGGAACAGCGAAACCAAGCAGGCCAACTATGTTTGCTTGAGCGTATCGAACGACCATCCCGATGATGAAAGCACCGAGAAACTCTCTACCTGGACATGGACACAGCAGGGCGGTTTCTACTGGGCAGGCTCCGTTGCGGTTGGCAATTACCTGATTGTCGGTACGGACGACGGTGCGAGCGGCACCACGGGCAGCTCTATGCTGTATGCATTCAACAAGCAGAACGGTAAAGTCGTATCCAAATTGGCGCTGGAGGGACTGGGCGATCAGCGCTCCAGTATCGCATGGGATGCCTCTTCCGGACGTGTGTATTTCACCACCAAGGGCGGTTATCTGTGCAGTGCGAAGTTTGATTCCGAAAGCGGAACGCTTTCCGATTTGAAGAGCGTTCAGAATGTGGAAGGCGCACAATCAACCTCCACGCCGCTCGTCTATGAAGGCAATGTGTATTACGGCGTCGGCGCAGGCTACTCTACAAACGATAAAAACTGCTTCGTTTCCGCAGATGCCGAATCGCTTGCGTTGAATTACACGGTAACGCTCAAGGGCTATCCGCAGTGCTCGCTGCTGATGACCACCGCCTATGAAGACGAAGGTTATCTGTATTTCTACGCAACCTACAATACCAGACCCGGCGGCATTTCGATGATTAAGGTCAAGAAGGATGCCAAGGATGCTTCCGATGCCGAGCTGATTGAGATTTACGATGCATCGGGCTTTGAACAGTTTTGCATTACCAGCGTTATCTGCGGCAAGGACGGAACGCTCTATTATAAGAACGACTCCTGCAATGTTTTCGCAATCGGCACGCCGAAATACGGCAACGTCATTAAGCTGATTAAGAAAATCGACACGGTTGATGAAAACGGTGCGGAGGCCATTCTCAAGGCGCGTGAAGCCTATGACAAGCTGGATGACGAGAACAAGGCAAAGGTTTCCAATTACCAAACGCTTGTGGATGCCGAAAACGCCATTGTGAAGCTCACCGAGGATAAGATTGATGCAATCGGTTCGGTGACGCTCGAAAAGGCGGAGACCATCGAAGCGGCGGCGAATCTCTATGACAGCCTGAGCGAAACGCTTCGGAATCAGGTATCCAATGCGGATACGCTGGCGGCGGCACGCGAAGCACTTTCGAATTTGAAGGTGGCCGAAGCGGAACGCCTGATTAACGAGATTCCCACAACAATCAACAAGAACAATAAGGAAGAAGCCACACAGAAGGTTGCGGATGCTCAGGATTACCTGAATACGTTGTCCGAAGAAGAGCTTGCAAAGGTGACCAACACGCTCAAGCTCACCCAGGCGTTGAAGACGCTTGAAAAGCTGAATGCGGCGGCAGGCGGTTCAACGCATTCCGTCAGCGTGGGCGTTTCGGTTGCTTACAAAATCAGCGACAAGACGAACGAAGCCAACGAAGCCATCGGAAACGTGCTCAAGGAATTGCCCGAAGACCTGAATGAGATGACCGAAGAGCAGGAAAACAATCTGCTGAATGCGGGCAAACTCTACGAAGCGCTGAGCGATGACGAGAAGCTGTTTGTGACCGAGCGCGAAGCGTTTGAAACTATTCTGAATGCTTACGGCGAAATCAACCATCAGGATGCGCTGACGGGCATGAAGATTACCAACGCTGCATGGAACATTCGCCTGCTCGTGATTGAACAGGAAATGGATTCCGAAGCGGCGGCTGCGATGCAGGACTTCTTCATGGAGAAGGGCTCGGTGCGTAAGCACTATTATGTCACGCTGATTGATTTGCTCAGCGGTGAAACCTTCCAACCCGAGGAATGGGTTGAGCTGGATTTGCCCACGGATGAACCCGTGGAGGGAAGAACGTATCTCGCATACGCCATTGACGATCAGGGCGAGCTGACGCTGATTCAGGGCGAAGCAACGGTTGAAGAAATTCCCGCCGAAACGCAGGAAGACACCGAAGTGATGTATCGCTACGGCATCAAGTTCAATACCACGCTTGTGCAGTGCTGGTATGGCGTGATTGACTTTGAAGGCGAATGGCTGGATTTGATTGAAGGCGATGCGCTGAATGAGGAGATGCCCGAAACCTGGATTCAGTGGATGACCGTTCCCGAGGATATTCCCGAAATCGTGAAATCCGATAAGTGATTTATCGGGAAACGAACCGACACAAAGCGGAGCATGGTATAACCATGCTCCGCGCAATGCGTATTTATGAATACAAAAATCGATGCGTTTTCACGCAGACACCCCGCAGTCAATTTCCTTTTTTTCGCCTTCGCCATCGTGTTTTCGATGCTGATTGTGCACCCGATTTACGTGATTTGCACGCTGATTGCATCAAGCGCTTATTTCATTGCGCTCACGGGAAAACGGGGCTTGAAAAAGCTTGCGGGATTTTTCCCGTTTTGGATATTTCTGTCGGCCATCAATCCGCTGATGAACCCGTACGGCGAGCACGTTCTGCTTTGGGTGACGCAAACACGCCCGTATACGCTGGAAGCGCTGATGTACGGCATTTCTCTGTCGGGCGCCTTTATTGCGGTGCTGATTTGGTTTATGTGCTATCAACGGGTGATGACCGGTGACAAATTCACATTTTTGTTCGGAAATCTGATTCCCGCACTTTCCCTGTTGCTGGTAATGGTATTCCGACTGGTGGCGTTGTTTCAAAAGAAAGCGGTACAGATTTCATCCGCACGCAAATGCGTGGGATTCGGCGCATCCGCAGATTCAAAAAAGATAGATAAAGTGCGAGACGGCACGGTTGTGCTCGGCACGTTGACGGGATGGGCTTTGGAAAACTCGATCGTAACTGCGGATTCTATGCGTGCGCGCGGTTACGGAACGGGAAAAAGAACATCATTTCGATTGACAAGGTTTGAAAACAGCGATATGATACTTGTGGTTATATTGGCAATCACGGCGCTCGGCACGCTGATTCCCGCCCTTTGCGGATCGGTTGCCGCAAGCTATACGCCGTCGATTCAAATTGCACCTGTATCAGGCGTTCAAAATATATTGGGACTGATTGCGTATAACGCAATGCTTTTTGTTCCTGTTCTATGCGATATTCGGGAGGAAATACAATGGCGCATTTCGATATCCAGAATCTGACGTTCGGCTATCCCGGAGAAGAGGATGTGCTCAAGGGCGTGAGTCTGTCCGTGCAGAAGGGTGAATTTATTGCGCTGTGCGGTAAATCCGGCAGCGGAAAAACCACGCTTTTGCGGCATTTGAAATCGGTATTAACGCCGCACGGAAACAGAAGCGGCGCAATTCTGTTTGACGGAACGCCGATTGAAAAGGTTTCTCTGCGCGACCAAAGTGCGAAAATCGGGTATGTGATGCAGAATCCCGACAGCCAGATTGTGACGGATAAGGTTTGGCATGAATTGGCGTTCGGACTGGAAAGCCTGGGCTGCGATCAGGCTACCATGCGCTTGCGTGTTGCGGAAATGGCGAGCTATTTCGGCATTCAGGACTGGTTTCACAGAAACGTTTCCGAGCTTTCGGGCGGTCAAAAGCAGCTGCTGAATCTGGCGAGCATCATGGCAATGCAGCCGGAAGCACTGATTCTGGATGAACCGACCAGTCAGCTCGATCCGATTGCCGCCTCCGATTTTCTGAATACCGTAAGAAAAATCAATCGTGAATTGGGCACGACGGTCATCATTACGGAGCATCGTTTGGAAGACATTTTCCATGCAGCCGATCGGGTGGTGGTGATGGACGAAGGCGAAATCATCGCATGCGATGTTCCGACCCGTGTGGGCGCGATGCTGAAGGATCGAAACGATGATATGTTTGCCGCAATGCCCGCACCCGTGCGTGTATTTTACGGAACGAATTCAAACGGCGATTGCCCGCTGACGGTCAGGGACGGACGTAATTGGCTGAGTCGGGCGATGAACGGCATTCAGCCCGCACATCTTCCGCCGGAAGCACCGTTGGACGAGGATGCACAGCCTGCGCTGAAGGCGAAGGAAATCTGGTTTCGCTACGAAAAGGATTCGGCGGATGTGCTTCGGGGCGTGAGCTTTGAAGCGCCGAAGGGGTCTCTTTTTGCAATCGTCGGCGGAAACGGCACGGGAAAATCAACGCTTCTGAAAGCGATTTGCGGCGTGTGTCCGCCGTATCGCGGAAAAATCGAAGTGAACGGAAAGAAGATTCGCGATTTCAAACACGGCGAATTGTTCCGCAACAACCTGTGTATGCTTCCGCAGGATCCGCAAAGCCTGTTTGTGAAGAAAACGGTTCAGGAAGATTTGCGGGAAATGTTGGCAACGGGCGATGGCGATGCGGAAAAGAAAATCGCCGAAATTGCGGAGAAATGCGAGATTACGCATTTGCTTTCACGCCATCCCTATGATCTTTCGGGCGGAGAACAGCAGCGTGCGGCACTGGCGAAGGTGCTTCTGACGAATCCGAAGGTTCTGCTGCTCGACGAACCGACCAAGGGAATCGATGCGTTTTTCAAAGAAAAATTCGCACAGATACTCAAAAAGCTGATTGCCGACGGCATGACGGCAATCATGGTTTCTCATGACGTTGAATTCTGCGCACGTCATGCGGACTATGTTTCCATGTTCTTTGACGGTCAGGTTCTGACCACCAATACGCCCCGGCGTTTCTTTGCCCGCAACAGCTTTTATACCACGGCGGCGAACCGCATGAGCCGTCACATTTTTGCGGATGCGGTTACGGCGGAAGACGTTATCGAGCTCTGCCTGCGCAGTAAGGGAGGAAACGGAAAATGAAAAAGAGAAATCTGCTGAGTGTTCTGTTTCTGCTGATTGTGATTCCCGCACTCTTGTATGTGAGCTATCGGTTTTTGAATCGGTATTATTATCTTTCCAGCCTTGCAATCATACTGATTGCGATGTTTCCGTTTTTCCTGTCGTTCGAGCGCAGAAAACCGCAGGCGAGGGAGATGGCCGTTCTGGCCACTTTGTGCGCATTGGGCATTGCGGCGCGTGCGGCGTTTGTATGGGCGCCTTCCTTTAAGCCGACTTGCGGCATTGTGATGATTGCGGGCATCGCATTCGGTGCGGAATCTGGTTTTCTCGTGGGAGCAATCACGGCTTTCGCCAGCAATTTCCTGTTCGGACAGGGCTCGTGGACGCCGTGGCAGATGTTTGCGTTCGGTCTGGCGGGCATTATCGGAGCAGTGGTTTTCCGTGGAAGAAAATATGCGCATAATCGCTGGGCACTCGGCATTGTCGGGTTTTTCAGCATTCTTCTGATTATCGGCCCTGTTTTGGATACCTGTGCGCTGTTTTTAACGCCGAGCGGTCAGGTGGAGTCTGTGATTGCCATTTATATCGCCGGAATTTCCGTGAATCTGGTTCATGCAACGGCGGTGGCGGCGCTGTTGATACTGGCAGGCCCTGCGCTTCTGTATAAGCTGGAACGTATTCAAAAGAAATACGGAATGATGGAGGGCGGAAATGCGTTTTGACAGCTATCATCCGACGATTAACCTGATTTACTTCGTTTCGGTGATTGCCGCTGCGATTCTCTTTCGACATCCTGCGTATCTTGCAATCGCCTATGTCTGTGCGTTTGCTTATTCCGTGAAGCTCGGAAAACTGCGTGCGCTGGTATTCAATCTTTGCCTGATTCCCGTTGTGGGCATTTGGATGGTCTGGTATGCCTCCTATCACCATTTCGGCGTAACGGTGCTCAGCCACAACTTTATCGGCAACGAAATCACGATGGAATCATTGGTCTACGGAGGCGTGATCGGCATTGTCGCCGCCAGCGTAATGATGTGGATGAGCTGCGTGCATCGCGTGTTCTCCACGGATAAAATCGTTTATCTGTTCGGGCGAATTTCACCGAAACTGTCGCTGATGCTGGCGATTCTTCTGCGTGCCGTTCCGCGCATAAAGGCGGAAGGAAAGCGAATCGCTCTGGCGCAAAAGTGCATCGGAAGGGGAACCAATCAGGGGAATATATTCCGCAGATTTCTGAATGCCATGCGCATCGCTTCCATGCTGATTACATGGACGGCGGAGGCGTTCGTTTCTACGTCGGATTCCATGCGTTGCCGAGGATATACACTGCGTGGGCGTACGGCCTTTGCGATTTATCGGTTCGATAATCGCGATCGTTCGTTTGTAATTGCCATTTTCGCGTGCTTGACGATTTTGCTGACGGGCGACATTTTCGATCAGACGAACATTCTGTACAATCCCAGAATCATCATGAATCGCGTAACGCCCTTGTCCTATGTGTTTTATGCGGGCTATGCGGCGCTTTGCCTGATGCCGATGATGCTGCAAATTGCAGGCGAGATTCGTTTCAAACGTCAGAGAAGGGAGCATATATGCGTAAATTCCTAACGGTGCTTTATGCTCTTCTGGCTGTGGCTTGCGGGGGATATTTTATTCTGATCGGTCATGCGGCCCGCTTCGGTTTGAGCATGAGCGGCATTTGGATTGCCCTGGCAATAGCTTTCGCGGCGGCGGCGATTCTGAATGCGCGTGAAAAGACCCGAAAGGGCGTAAGAATCGCAATCCATTCGGTATTCGCAATCGCACTTGCGGCGCTGATATTCCTGGAAGGCATGGTTGCTTGCGAAATGCATGCGTATCCGAAACAGGATGTTGATTACCTGATTATTCTCGGAGCACGAGTGGAACAGGATGGCCCGAGTCCTGCGCTTCAGCGCCGTTTGAATGCCGCATTGGAATACCTGAATGAGCACCCGAATACAATTGCGATTGCTTCCGGCGGGCAGGGCGCGGATGAACCGATGAGCGAAGCCGAATGCATTCGCAATGCGTTGGTTGAGGCGGGAATTGATGAAAGCAGAATCCTGTCGGAGAATCAATCGACCACCACGGAAGAGAATCTGCGCTATTCCATGAATCTGATTGGGAATCCCGATGCAAGCGTTGCCATCGATACCAACAATTATCATGTTTGGCGTGCGGTGCATCTTGCGGAAAAACTCGGATACACCAATGTATGCGGCCTTGCGGCAAAATATACGGGGCACACGCTGTTTCACTATATGACGCGCGAAGCGATATGCATCGCCGCCGAATTTGTGCGGGGCAGACTGTAAAAACATGAGCGTAAGTATTGACAAGGCTTAAAAAAAGTGGTAGAGTGAATATAATCTCATATCAGCCGGGAAGGAAAAGAGTAATTGCGTGCGGCTCGTTCAGAGAGGAAACGGCGGGTGCAAGTTTCTCGTGCGGCGCAGTGAAGCGGTTCCGGAGCTTCGAACCGAAGGTCAGTAGGCTTCGACGGGTGCTCCCGTTACAGAGCGGCGATGCATACAGCATCGGCTGAGAGCAGACGTATGTCTGAATACAGGTGGTAACACGGATTGATAAATTCGCCCTGAACACGAAAGTGTTCGGGGCTTTTTTCATGGAAAAGGAGGAAGAACGATGCGTTCCTATGAGAAATCCGCAAAACTCAATAATGTTTGTTATGATATTCGCGGTCCGGTGATGGATGAGGCAGACCGTATGGCGGCGAACGGCGTGAATATTCTGAAGCTGAATATCGGCAATCCTGCGCCCTTTCACCTCTATGCGCCGGATGAAATTGTGGTCGATATGATTTACAATCTCCGCAATACCGAGGGCTATTCCGATTCCAAGGGCCTGTTTTCCGCACGCAAGGCAATCATGCAGTATTGCCAGAACAAGCATATTCCGAATGTCGGCATTGATGATATCTACACCGGAAACGGTGCGAGTGAATTGATTACGATGTCCATGCAGGGCTTGCTTAATCCGGGCGATGAAATTCTCGTGCCTTCGCCGGATTATCCGTTGTGGACTGCTTCCGTAACGCTGGCCGGAGGAACGGCGGTGCATTATGTTTGCGATGAGCAGTCCGACTGGAATCCGGACATCGCCGATATTCGCTCGAAGGTCACTTCACGCACGAAGGGCATCGTGGTTATCAATCCGAACAACCCGACGGGTGCGCTGTATCCGCGCGAAGTGCTCGAACAGATTGTGCAGGTGGCGCGCGAAAACGATTTGATTCTGTTTGCCGATGAAATCTATGACAGGCTGGTAATGGACGGATTGGAGCACGTGGCGCTCGGTTCGCTTGCGCCGGATTTGCTCTGTGTGAATATCAACGGCCTTTCGAAATCGCATCGTGTTGCGGGATATCGCTGCGGATGGATGTGCCTGAGCGGCGATAAATCGCACTGCAAGGGCTATATCGAGGGGCTGAATCTGCTTTCGAAAATGCGCTTGTGCTCGAACGTGCCCGGTCAGAGCATTATTCAAACCGCACTGGGCGGATATCAGAGCGCAGATCAGTTGCTTATTCCCGGAGGACGCATCTATGAACAGCGTGAATTCATTTACAAGGCGCTGAATGATATCCCCGGAATTTCAACCACACGCCCGAAAGCGGCATTCTATATTTTCCCGAAGATTGACACGAAGAAATTCAATATCACAAACGATGAACAGTTTGCGCTGGATTTGCTCAAGGAAAAGCATATTCTGGTTACACACGGCGGCGGTTTCCACTGGAACGAGCCCGATCACTTCAGAATCGTGTATCTGCCCGAAGTAGAGGTTCTGAAAGAGGCCTGCACGAAGTTGGGAGATTTCCTGACAACCTATCATCAATAAGGAGGCAATCCAAATGGGATGCACTACAATTCTGGTCGGCAAAAAGGCAACATATGACGGTTCTACTTTGATGGCACGAAACGAAGATTCCGGTGCAGGTCATTTCACCGAAAAGCGTTTCACGGTGGTTCTGCCCGAACAGCAGCCGAAGAAGTATGTCAGCGTGATTTCAAAGGTGGAAATCGAATTGCCCGAGAATCCGATGCGCTATACGGCAATGCCGAATGCACTGCCGGAGGAAGGTATCTGGGCGGCGGCGGGTATCAACGCCGCAAATGTAGCGATGACGGCAACGGAAACGCTCACTTCCAATGCGCGCGTGCTTGGCGGCGATCCGCTGTTTAAGGGCGGAATCGGCGAAGAGGATATGGTAACAATCACGCTTCCGTATATTCATTCCGCCAGAGAAGGCGTAGAGCGGCTCGGGAAACTGATTGAAACCTACGGCACCTATGAAATGAACGGAATCGGCTTTCAGGATGTCGATGAGCTGTGGTGGTTTGAATCCATCGGCGGACATCACTGGATGGCGAAGCGTGTGCCCGATGATGAATACATCGTTGCACCGAATCAGCAGGCCATCGATTTCTTCGATTTCGCGGATGCGTATTCGGAAAAGAAGAACCACTTGTGTGCGCCCGATTTGAAGGATTTCGTGATTCGCAATCATTTGGATCGCTCGATGGACGAAACGCCGCTGCTTGAGAATACGCAGTTTGATTGCCGAGGCGCATTCGGCAGCCGCAGTGAAGCGGATCGTTCGTACAATACGCCGCGCGCGTGGTATATGCTGCGTTATCTCAGCCCGAATGCATATGATTGGGACGGAAACATGCCCGATTTCACGCCCGAATCCACGAATTTGCCGTTCTCGCTTACGCCGGATCGTAAAATTACCGTGGAAGATATCAAAACGGTGCTTTCTTCCTATTATCAGGGAACGGCATTCAACCCGTATGCACAGCATGGCGACGGGCAGCAGCGTGGAATGTATCGCCCCATCGGCATCAATCGCAACAATTTCCTGTCGGTTACGCAGTTGCGCCCTTATGTGGATGCGGCAATCAGTGGCGTTGAATGGGTTGCGATGGGCTCCAATGCGTTCAATGAATTGGTAGCGGTGTATACGAATGTGAATGCCGCGCCTGCTTATCTGGAGACCACCGAAAAGATTCCGTCAACGGAGAGCTTCTATTGGACGAACCGCATTATCGGCGCATTGGCCGATGCACACTATGCGCAAACAATTGCGACAATCGAACGCTATCAGAACAGTCTGGCGGAAAAGAACCATGAAATGCTGAATCGCTTTGATGCGGAATTCAAGAAAGCAAATCCGTCGCAGGTGTCCGAATTCCTGCGTGAATGCAACGAAGAAATCGTTTCCGAAGCGCGCAAGAAAACGGAAAAGCTGTTGAGCGATGTGCTCTATACCGCCTCGTGCAATATGAAAAACAGTTTCGCACGTTCCGATGCGTGATTGACGGAATGTCGATTCAATGATACAATAAGGTCATAGGAGGAGATTTCTATGACCTTTGATTATGCCTTTTTTCAGAAGAGTGCCGAATATGTT